>JAPYOO010000684.1 GCA_029938135.1 Bermanella sp.
CAACTTCAAGCAGGTTTTGATCAGCTTAATATCAGTTGGATTCCATCGGTGGGAAATTTCATATGTTTTGCAGTACCCAATCGTGCCGATGAGTTATTTCAAGGTTTATTGGCAAAAGGGGTAATTGTTCGCCCGGTTGCCAATTATGAAATGCCTAATCACTTGCGAGTATCCATAGGAACACAGTATGAAAATCAGCAGTTTTTATTAAGCCTTAAAAAATTGTTGGAAGATTGATGTCGCTACCTGACAAACTTCCTAAGTTAAACGTGTGCATTATTGGCTTAGGGTTAATCGGCGGCTCTTGGGTAAAAGCCATGCGCCAAAAAGGGATTTTGGGCAGGGTAGTCGGTTTTGACCGAAACCTTGATTCCATGCAGCAAGCTGTGGAATTGGGTATTATTGACGAATACGCCATGAGTGCAGCTCAAGCTGTAAAAAAAGCCGACCTAGTTATTTTGTCGGTGCCTATTCTTGCCATCAAAGATATTTTGGCGGAAATAAAGTCTAGCTTGCCCGACAATGCCATTTTAACAGACGTAGGCAGTGTAAAAGGCAATGTGGTAACGGCGATCCGTGAAGTGTTTGGCCAAGATAAAGCCAAGTTCATCTTGGGTCACCCAATAGCGGGCAGTGAAAAAAGTGGCATACAAGCCAGTGATGCTACGCTTTATGAAAACCATACCGTTATATTAACGCCCATGGAATGTACCGATGCCAGTGCGTTAGCGGTGGTGAAAAATCTATGGCAAGTGGTAGGAGCAAAGGTTGAGGAAATGGAGGTCAAGCATCACGATGAAGTGTTGGCAGCCACCAGTCATTTACCTCACTTATTGGCCTACTCTTTAGTTGATACTCTGGCCCATAGCCATGAGAATAAAGAAATATTTAATTACGCCGCCGGCGGCTTTCGCGATTTTACGCGTATAGCGGCTAGCAGCCCAACCATGTGGCACGACATCTTTACGGCAAATAAATCCGCCGTTCTTGATGCCTTGGATCTGTTTAATCATGATTTATCTT
>JAPYOO010000235.1 GCA_029938135.1 Bermanella sp.
ACCGTACATCCTGTACATAAAAAACCGCCGAAGCCAGTAGGCTTGGGCGGTTGTTATTAACTACAAGCAATCATAATGATTGGCAAATTAAAGCGTTCGTGCGATTTCGCGAACTTCGAAGACTTCAATTTGATCACCGGCCTGTACGTTATTGTAGCCCTTAACGGCGATACCACACTCAGTACCGATGCGAACTTCTTGAACGTCATCTTTAAAGCGACGTAACGATTCAAGTTCACCTTCGTAAACAACCACGTTTTCACGTAATACACGGATCTTCTTGCTGCGATGAACTGTACCTTCTGTAACCATACAACCGGCAACATCACCAAACTTAGGCGAACGGAACACTTCACGTACCTGTGCAATACCCACGATTTCTTCGCGAAGCTCAGGTGATAACAAGCCAGACATAGCCGCTTTAACATCATCAATTAGATCGTAAATGATGCTGTAGTAACGTAGGTCCATATCGTTGGTATCAATTAAACGCTTAGCTGGGTTATCAGCTCGAACGTTAAAACCAAACATTACCGCGCCTGTTGTGAAGGCTAGGTTAGCATCGGTTTCGTTAATACCACCAATACCGCTAGATACGATACTTACACGTACTTCGTCAGTAGATAAGGCTTCAAGCGATGAGATAAGTGCTTCAAGTGATCCTCGTACATCTGCTTTCAATACAATATTCAACGTAGACGCTTCAGCTTCACCGCTCATGTTAAACAATGCGTCTAACTTAGCTTTTTGCTGGCGAGCCTGAATTAATTCTTTCTCTTTAGCAAAACGCTGGCCGGCCAATTCACGAGCACGTTTTTCGTTTTCAGCAACCAAGAAGCGATCACCTGCACCTGGAGGAGAATCCAAACCTAGAATTTCAACAGGAATAGATGGGCCTGCGCTATCGATTGGCTTTCCGTTTTCATCCAATAAGGCACGAATACGACCGATCGAAGTACCAGCAAGAACGTAGTCGCCCTTGTTCAGTTGACCATTTTGAATCAATAGAGTGGCTACTGCACCACGACCCTTATCAAGGCGTGATTCAACAACAACACCACTTGCGTTACCGGTTGAGATCGCTGTTAGCTCTAACAATTCGGCCTGCATGCTAACCGCATCCAATAATTCGGTAATGCCTTCACCTGTGTGTGCAGATACAGGCATGAATTGAACTTCACCGCCCCAATCTTCAGGAATAACATCTTTGGCAGCCAATTCGTTTTTAACGCGATCTGGATCAGCGCCTTCTTTATCCATTTTGTTAATGGCAACAACAATTGGCACACCCGCCGCTTTCGCGTGCTGAATAGCTTCTTCAGTCTGAGGCATTACGCCATCGTCGGCTGCAACGACCAAGATAATAATATCGGTAGCTGACGCTCCACGAGCACGCATGGCAGTAAACGCCGCGTGTCCAGGTGTATCAAGGAACGTGATCATGCCCTTGGGTGTATCAACGTGATAAGCACCGATGTGCTGAGTAATACCACCGGCTTCACCGCTGGCTACTCGGCTACTACGAATGTAATCAAGTAACGATGTCTTACCGTGATCTACGTGACCCATGATAGTTACAACAGGTGCACGAGATATCTGATCGCCTTCAGTGCCTATTTCGGCTAAGAAGCTATCTTCAAGCGCGTTATCACTAACTTGCTTGTACGTGTGACCCAATTCTTCAATCACAAGTATGGCTGTGTCGATATCCAATACTTGGTTGATGGTGGCCATCACACCCATTTTCATCAGCTCTTTGATCACTTCGCCGGCCTTAATAGCCATGCCTTGTGCCAATTCACCTACCGTAACCGTTTCGCCTTTCAGTTCAACTTCACGAATGATTTTTTCAGTAGGCTGCGTAAATGTGTGTTCGCCATCTTCGCGTCCACGACGAACAACCGGAGCGCCACGACGACCGCCACGACCAGCTGGTCCGCCACGTCCCTTACCGCCTTTGTTAAACGAACGTATTTTCTCAGCGTCCTTGTTACGGAACTCTTTTTTACGTTCAGGCTTATCGGCAGCAGGCCTTGCTGGTGCCGCTTTATTTGGCGCTCTAGAATCTGCAGCACGAGGCATAGATTTCTTATCAGACGGCTTACGCTTAGCCCCTGCTACTGGCGCTTTTTTGTCGCCCTCTTTAACAATCGGCTGCTTTTTACGCACCTCGATGTTAACGGCCTTTTTACCATTACCGGAATTAATTACGGTGGTGGTTTTACGCTTTAGTACAATTTTTTTCTTTGGCTCAGCGGCTTTTTCGCCGTGACTTTTCTTCAACGCACCTAGCAATACAACTTTATGCTCTTCGCTAACTTTGTCATCGCCAGACTTATGAGGTAAGCCTGCACCATTCATTTGCGTTAGCAATTGATCAACCGTTCTGCCGATTGCCGATGCTAGTATTTTTACCGTGACTTCTGCCATTGGATTACTCTCCTGCGCCTAGCGCTGCCTTTTCGGCTTCTTCAAACCAGGGCTTACGCGCGGTCATAATTAGTTGAGCGGCTTTTTCTGCATCGATGTCTTCAATACCAACGATGTCATCCACTGCTTGTTCAGCGAGGTCTTCCATTGTGCAGATGCCACGACTTGCCAACACTAAGGCCAAGTGTTGATCCATACCTTCCATCGTTAATAAATCTTCGGCGGGTTTGGAGTCTTCTAGTTTTTCTTCGCTTATAATGGCTTGCGTTAGCAAGATATCTTTCGCGCGGGTTTGCAGTTCATCAACCATTTCTTCATCGAAACCGTCAATAGCCAACATTTCGTCACGCTCTACATACGCCACTTCTTCTAAACCGGTGAAACCTTCTTCCACAAGGAAAATGGCAACATCTTCATCCAAGTCTAAAGCCTTCATTAGTTTTTCAACCAACGTGCCCTGTTCTTCTTCTTGCTTAACGCCCGCATCTTCTTCGGTCATCACGTTAATAGTCCAACCGGTTAACTCGGAGGCCAATTTAACGTTTTGTCCGCTACGACCAATGGCAATAGCCAGCTGATCTTCTTCTACGGCCACATCCATTGAGTTGGTATCTTCATCCATAACAATGGAGACGACTTCAGCGGGTGCCAAAGCATTAATAACCAATTGAGCAGGATTATCATCCCACAACACAATATCGATACGCTCATTACCCAATTCATTGGTAACCGCCTGCACACGAGAGCCACGCATTCCTACACATGCTCCAACAGGATCGATACGTTGATCATTACTCTTAACTGCAATCTTTGCACGGCTACCGGTATCACGGGCGGCGGCTTTAATTTCAATGGTTTCTTCTGAAATTTCGGGCACTTCAATGCGAAACAATTCAATTAACATTTCGTCAGCTGAACGACTCATCATTAATTGAGGACCACGATTTTCAGGATTGACATCCATCAAAATGGCACGAACACGATCGTTGATACGGAATACTTCACGCGCAATCAATTGATCACGAGGCAGCAAGCCTTCGGCATTTGCACCCAAATCAATAATAATATTGTCGCGGGTTACTTTCTTAACGGTACCGTGAAGCAATTCACCCACGCGATTCACATAAGCAGCCGTAATTTTGGCACGCTCAGCTTCACGAACTTTTTGCAAGATGATTTGTTTGGCGGCTTGCGCGGCAATTCGCCCAAATTCAGGAGTATCAATTTTTTCCTGATGGGTATCGCCTTCTTTCAAGTCAGTATCAATATCAGCGGCTTCCTGCATGTTCAATTCTGAACCTAATGCAGGAACAACTTCATTGCTTACAATTAGCCAACTACGATATGCCTCGTAATCACCTGTTTGACGATCTATAACCACATGAATTGTAGCTTCTTCATCGTCAAAACGTTTTGATGCTGCTGCCGCTAACGCAAGCTCGATCGCATCAAAAATAACTTCTTGCTCTACGCCCTTCTCGTTAGAGACGGCTTCGGCAACTAGCAGTATCTCTTTGCTCATAACCCTGGCCCTCGTAGTCCTATTTGCTTTTGTTATCTTGAAATATTAAGTTAGCTTTATCGATAGCATCGATCGGCAACAAATATTCATGGCTATCAACTTGCACCACGATATCTTCACCGTCTTCGATTGCTATCAGCTTGCCTTTGAATTTACGACGCCCTTCAAATGCGTAACGTAATTTCACATCAACAAACTCACCAACATAACGATTAAATTGTTCTAAAGTAAAAAGTGGCCTATCCATACCAGGTGAAGAAACTTCTAAATTATATTCACTGGTAATCGGGTCTTCTACATCAAGCAACCCGCTCACCTGGCGACTTACCTGCGCACAGTCATCTACAAGAATGCCTTTTTCACTTTCAATATAAATGCAAAGCACAGAGTCTTTTCCTTGAGAGCTATAATCTAGCCCCCACAATTCAAACCCCAGAGCTTCAACTACTGGTTTTATAAGCTCGGTTAATTGCTCTTCTTTACTGGCCACGTTTACTCCACAGATATAAAAATTGGGCTAAAGGACAACCGGTAAAACACCAGACATCCGAGCCCAATTTGTGCACTCAAAAGACGCTTTGAGGCATTTTTAATACTGGCTAAATGTCGATACCAATTCGCACCAACAAAAAACCCCTTATCAGAACCACTTTAAAACCTCTTAAAGCAATCCCACCAGGGGTCAAAATCATCAGATCACAGATCTGGATGTTTAAATATAGTGGCGAGGCCTAGCCTTAAACACACTAAATTCACGATAACCTGAACCCCTATCTAAAGAGCGAACCTATTACCGTATCTTCATTAACTTCATTCTATATCATCATTAAAGACGAATATTTAAATAAAGCTTAATAAAAATGGTTGCGGGAGCCGGATTTGAACCAACGACCTTCGGGTTATGAGCCCGACGAGCTACCAGACTGCTCCATCCCGCGTTAATGTTGCACATTATAGAGCCTTACCTTTGCTTCAGCAAGGAACTCCGACTATTTCACCAAATTAGCCAAGGCGGGTAGCGCATAAAACGAAGACACCCAAAACCCAGACATAAAAAAAGCGAACTTACGTTCGCCTTCAAAAACTGGTGCGGATGGAGAGACTCGAACTCTCACGGCCGTAAAGCCACAGCCCCCTCAAGGCTGCGTGTCTACCAATTCCACCACATCCGCAAAACCTTTATAACTGCAAAAGCCGTAAATCCACAGCCACAATTCAAAACTTTGTGCCTGCCAA
>JAPYOO010000032.1:0-11032 GCA_029938135.1 Bermanella sp.
TTAGCTCTTTCTCAGACCACGAATTGTATATTCGCAGCGCAGCAGGCGAGGGCTGTTCAGGCTTCAAGTGATCAAACCCAGCCGCGATCTTCGGTGTAAACACTAAGCCCATAACAGCATCCTCATTGCTCTAACTCCCTCTCAATCTTGTCAGCCTTATCTTGATAAAATGCAGCAAATTTGCTACCCGACTTTACGGCCTCTAGGTAACTCTCTCGCTCTTGTTCTTTCTTCAAACGCTTTCGCGCCGCAGCCAGTTTTTCTTTCAACGTCATACTTTTGGCTCAACCTTGTCGCCGTTATAATCCAGCGTGAGTAGGCTTTCAGCCGCCATTTCTACTTTTGTGCGACAATCGACATTCTCAACATCGCACGAAATTGACCAACAGGGTCGGCCCAAATTGGACGGCTCAGGCAAACCCTGCCGCGAGAATTTAAGCGCCTGACCTCTGCGCTTTAGCTCGTCTAAAATTTCCTGATCTGTTGAAGCTGATAATGCGATATTGAGATTGCTCATAGCCTGCTCCTAGAATGGAATATCGTCGTCAAACGACGCATCAAACCCGCCCGCCATCACCGCAGCTTTGGCTTGCTGAACTTGCGACGATTGCTGTGGCGCCTGAGAATGTGCTTGATTCTCTTTTACCGAAAAACTGAAATTCATGGCAGGGGCTTTAGGATTAGCGTCTGGCTTGCGTAACCATCCCGACACCCAATATTCCACACCATTAACCTCTGCGCTGCCTTTAAATTGTGGGTGCGAGTCGGATTTTCGATCTTCGTTTTTCCAAACGCTGCCTCGGTTACTGTTGTCGTACTGCATTATGCTACCCTCTCTTGATTACTGTTTCGGATAAAATCTTTTTGCTTGGTGGATAGTAGTTTCCATATCCACATGGTTTCGTGTTCTTCTAACTCGCTGTAACATTCATCAACAGTTGATCTATCATCGTTAGATATGCTCTGTAATATCGCCATAAGGCTTAGTTGCATCTCTTCGCGCAAAATTCGCTTATTGCTAGGCAGCGCCCACTCTGGCAGTTGTGGTGGCATCCAATTAATAAACTGACCCGTGGCTTTAATCTTGGCTGATTGACTACCTTTAGTGCCTTTTTCAACGACCTGTGCGAAGTTTTCAGTTAGGCCGTATAAGTATCGACCAATACCCCAATGAACAGCCGCCCGCTTCATTGAACCACTCAAACCGCCCTTAATAGCCTCTACATCGGTATTTTCTGCGCCGTCCCATTTAGTGACCCACTCACCATTGGCCCGTATAGATAAGCCGCAAAGGATGCCGCCACAAGGCGCTTGGGTGTACTCGTTGCGCCAGTTGGCAGGGCCGACTACATCGTCTAACCTATCCATAATGGCTCTGTTGGTGATGTAAGCTAGAACCATGACCCAAGGCTTTCCACCTTGGGATACGCCAGATCGACACGCCCGCCACTCTATATCGTTGGGTGAAAACGGCTGCTTCAACATTCCTAAAATATCCATCACGCTGCGCTCCCTGTAAATTCTGCCCACTCGGCACAAATCTGCTCATAACGAGCGTTATAAGCCTTAAACAAAAGTTCTTGCTTTTTCTCTGAGTAAGGATTGCAGTTTTCGCCAGCTTGCGCCCTATCAATGTCAGCAAGCATTTCCGCTATTAGCGGCGTATCAGCCAAACCACCCCTCATTGTTTTTAAAAAGTCACTCATATATCCACCCCCGACAAAATTAAAATGATGACAAGTGCTGCCATTTGAATTGCGGTACTCATGCGATGATCCCCGCAGTGAACCAAATCACACACCCAGCGCCCATTAATGCGCCAAGAACTGAAAGAAAAAAGTCGTTGTAAGTCATAATCAATACTCCGAGTTCTTTTCTTCGATGTACTCCAGCACTAGGCTGGCGGCAAATTCATTAAAGTAGTTAGTGGCGCAGTCGCGGATGATTTCTTTAGCAAATACCTTTGCCGCATCTGGATCACGAATGGTCATAAAAATAAGGTTGGTGTGATCTTCTGGATCGCCGTACTCGTACAGCTCCATCACATGAGTTTCTTCGCGTCCGATCTTGATTGACCCATGGGTGAGCAGCTCGTCAATGATCTCTTCAATCGCCCAATCAATAGGGTTGTCGATTTGATTAGTGTGCTCGTTGACCTGTGCAGTGATGTGACAGTAAGTGTTCATTGTGCTGCTCCCGTTCTCAATTGGTATGCAGTTATTTTAAGATAACTTAAAAGATAAGTCAAATGTTTTTGATAAGTGGTCTTTAGTGTCATGTAGGCCTTAAAATTAAAGCCAAAAAAAATCCCCATGTAGGAGATAATTTGATAAAAAATAAGTAACACTTAATTCGATGGAGGCCCGGTATGTAAGTTATCTTGGTAATCGCAGCCGAATGACATCATGTACGGCCCGAACCACATTGCAAACCGCCAATAAAACTTGGGAGTTTGATCAGGACAGCAATCAGTGAAAATGATCCACCAAAAATACGGCTCCCTCATCCACGCCATCTTCCTCATCCTTACGAATGAGCCGCGATCATGGATTGTTTGTTTTGGGGTTGGGGTGTTCATATTAGATTATTCGGCTGTAAATGAGCCAATTACTACTCCAATAATTTTAGTTTCCTCACCTATCTCCGTAGTGGGATATTGTGGGTTTATTGGCTTTAGGTATTTTTTACCATCATCTTCAAAATACTCTTTGAAAGTAGCCTCATCGGAATCCATTCTCCTAGCTATAACTCTCGCTCCACTTTTTAACTCCGCTAATGGATTAACAAAAATTACCATGCCTTCGCTATATGATTTCTTGCCCGATGAGGGGGATTCCATAGAATCACCGCGCACTCTTAAAGCAAATGTAGACGATGAGCACTGAATTGGGCAATATATCCAATCCTCTGCTTCTCCGCCTTGATCCATAACTGCTCCCTCTGTATAGGTTGATAATTTTTCCCACTTAATTAATGGGACTCTTGCGTTAATGGTGACAAACGATACGTCACCACCAAATGTTGCGCCAAACAATAAATAGTCAGGCGCACAGTTTAGCGCTCTCGCTAAAGCTGCCAAATTCTTGTTCTTAGGTTCAATTTCATCGCGCTCCCAATATGTCAGGGATGCGGAACTAACGCCTATCATGGCTGCTACAGCAGTCTGAGTGAGCTTTAATTCTTTTCTTCTTGTATAAATCCGCTTTCCAACCGTATTCATCATCAATCTCTTAGCATTTTTTAAATAAAGTTAATTTAACTTAAATAAGCTTAAATCTATTTGATTCAAATGTTAGCTTGTGTAATAATCAGTTATCTTAAAAAAGAGGTAGCTATGCTAAAAACTAACGTAATTGAGCACTTTGGCACTGCCACAAAGGTTGCTAAGTTCTTATCCATCACACCAATCGCCGTCCATTACTGGGGCGTGGTGATTCCCAAGGGAAGGGCGACTGAACTTCATTTACTAACGTCCGGGGAGCTTGTCTATGACGCGACTCTCTATCAAACAGATCCAACTGAACAGTCAGGGGCGGTGGCTTAATGTCTGAGAAGTACAAAATGACAGTCAACATCGACTTTGATAAGGACGCGCAGTTTTCCAAAGTATGTGCGGCTCTAGGTTTTTCCAAAACTGAACGAATTAATTTACTCATCGCTAATGACCTCATCGAACAAGAACGCTTGTTTCATGGATTATCGGCTGCTTTCGATAGCATCTCAACAGAGGGCGAGAGAGTTGATAAGAGGGCGTTAGCATGAGTTTATTAATTGCACCACTTGAAGCGTTAACCGATTCGCTACTGTCTGATCCAGAGAGGCGCGTTCTGCTGGCTTTGTTTAGCTACCGTGGAAAAGTGACTGAGTTAGTATTTCCTAGCTTAGATGCGCTTGCTGAACGGTCTCTAATTAAAGACAAAACTCGCGTGTCGAAGATCACAACTAGCCTTGCAAAAAAGGGCTGGTTAACCAAAAAGAAAAAAGGTTTTACTGGCTGTAATCAATACACAATGTGTATGCCTGAACGCCTCACCAATTTGGACTCAGAGACCAAGTTGGCACCACAGACCAAGTTGGACGCAAATACCAACTCCAATTTGGACTCAGACACCAAGTACGATGTTGGACTGAGAGACCAAGTACAAGTAACACACCAAGTAACAAACCAATATAACAAACCAATAACAAACGCTATCGCTGTGAATGTTCAACAAAATCGGTTTGATGAGTTTTGGGCTGATTACCCAAAGAAAGAATCCAAGGCTGATGCAATCAAGGCTTACGCCAAAGCAATAAAAATTACATCACACGACATAATCACCCAAGCAATGCTTAACCACAAAGTAATTAAAAACTGGACGGGTGATCAATTCACCCCGATGGCTTCAACGTGGTTAAACAAAAAGCGATGGGAAGATGAAATAAAACCCAACGGAGGTTATTCCAATGGCGCTAATCAACAGCAACCAACTCGCTCAACTAGCTCAGACCGAATGCGAGCAGCAGCAAACCAGCTCGTCAGCTCATTCGACCAAACACATTCGGCTCATGGCTGAGTTATGGGTACGCATGGAAGACCTTTTTCCAAACCTATGGGTGAGCAGTAATGGAATGCCTGAACTGACTAACGGAAAGTTTGAGACTTGGTGCCGCAAGCTGAAAGATTTATCGCTTGATGATTTCGGTAAAGCGTTTGTATCACTGGAAGCGGCGATTGAGGTATCAGTTCAAAAGGGCGTGAAGCTATTTCCACCCAGCTACGCAGAGTTTCGCGGATACAGCAAAGGGCAAGCCCATGATGCAATTGCAGCACAGCAGGCAAGGCAGTCAGATACACGGCCTTTGATGATTACCAGACAACCCACTGAGGCTGAGCGCGAGTTCGGCAACCAACAATCAACAGCACTAAAAGGACTTTTCAAATGATCACAGGAACAGACAGTAAATTAACACCGGAATTAAAAAAAGCAACAGCGTCAGCTATCACTGCTGCCAGCTACCGAGTCAGTGAAGAGAATCGCAAGCGCGCTATCAAGAATGAAATTGAATTGCTCAAGTTTCATCAGAAAGCTGGTCATCAGACGCCTTGCGAAACCGAGCGCTCAGAGGCAACTATTCAGGCGATCAGGAACGAGCAGCGGCGATTCAATCGATCACGTGGTTATGTAAGCCATGCGGAGTTGAGTTTATGAGCAAGGATTATTTAGCAAAGCCCAAGCCTACAAGCCCGTATAACGACGATTTGCACAATGCCTACATCAACGGCGGGGGAGAGATCACACAGTGCGCACATGGCGAGTCTGGTGGCCAGCCAGCGCTAGTGAAAGAGATGATTGCCAAGTCAGTATTGGCAGCAAACCGAAGGAAAGCAGAGAAGGTTAAACAGGAGCAGCGACCATGCAGTCAACAAGCATAAAAGCGTATGCAGAAGTTCAGGACGAAGCAGAAAAGCAGCGTGTTTACATGAAGAAGTTTGTAATGGAACACGAACATCATACTAGTAATGAGCTAGCTGAATTATCAGGCAAGTATGACCGATACCAGTTTGCCAAACGACTGCCTGAGATACGCGCTAAAGGTTCATTATCCAACCCGCACACGCGCCCCTGTGGCGTAACGGGTAAGTCAGCAATGACATGGGCGATGGTATGAAGGTATTAAATAAAGCTGAATGCACAAAGGTTCAAAGGCGTAGGCATGGGGGCGAGCCTAATTGGTCAATCGCCTCCAGCATGGGTATTCCTACAGATACGATCAGGCGCATTGGTGCTTGTTATGGGAAGCACTTCCCATTAGAAGATTACATGGTCTACGACCAGCCTAATTACCACTTCAAACCATTGAGCGAGAAAATCGAGCCTTGGGATATACGTCTTTCTATGCGATTGCAGCGTTTACCTATGAGTGAATGGGGTGCTGCGATATGAGCGATCAAATTTCCTTCCATGTGGATAGCCAGAATGTCTCTGGCATGATTCAGCAGATTGTTACCATGATCAACAAAGGCTTATTTAAAGGCCCAGTTGCAGTGATCCTCAAGCGCCCAAAGCACACCAAGGGCCAGAACCGCAAGCTGCACCCAATGGTGAGGGATATTAAGACGCAAATTAAGTGGATGGGGTTAAACAGTGAGGATAATTGGCGACAGTTTTTTTGCGGGATTATCCAAGGTCAGAAGCCCGTACCAACACCAGAGGGCGGCATCATTATGATCGGCGGTTCATCTAAGGAATTAAGCAAGGCGCAAATGAGTGATTGCATTGAGTATATGTACGCATTCGGGTCTGAGCGAAATGTGGCATGGAGTGAGCCATCGTTGCAATTATATTCAGAGTACAAGGAGGCAGCGTAATGGGCGCAATTAAACGTACACCCGCAGACAAAGCGTTTAGTGACTGTATCAGATCAGCAGCAGAGTGGACTTGTGAGCGCTGTCATACGTATTACGAAGAGGGTAGGCGTATGGGTTTGCACTGTAGTCACTACCACGGACGCGGTAAATGGGGAGTGAGATTTAATGTTGAAAACGCTGAGGCGCTTTGTTATGGCTGTCACCAATATCTGGGTGCACATCCAAATCTTCATACTGATCACAAGCTGGAGAGTATCGGGCAGGGTGCAATTGACATTCTGCAAGAAAAAGCCAACGACACCAGTTTAGGTCGAGCGGCAAGGCGCGAGGCGAAAGAGATCGCCAAGCATTATCGAACCGAATTTAAACGCATCCATCAATTACGGTTGGATGGGTCAGTGGGTAAATTAACAATTACAAGTTGGAGTTAACGATGGCAGCAGCAAAGAAAAACAACGTGGTGAAGATCAAAGTACGGCACGTTGGCAAGTTCCCATTGCCCAGTTACGCCACCAAAGGCTCAGCCGCGATGGATCTGGTAGCCGAAGTAGGCCGATCAACTCACATTGTTCAAGGGATGAATGAGCTAATCCCAACGGGTATCTACATCGAAGTGCCAATTGGTTACTGCGCCAAGATCTATGCTCGATCAGGTCTAGCAGACAAGAAGGGTCTATGCCCATCTAACGCGGTAGGGATCATCGATTCTGACTACAGAGGCCAAGTCTTTGTCTCGCTAATGAACCACAGTCAGGTGACTCAGTACATTGAGCCGGGTGAGCGCATTGCTCAACTTGTGCTTGAGAAAGTTGAAGTCATTGAATGGGTAGAGGTGGAAGAGCTTGAAGAAACAGATCGAGGTATCGGCGGCTTTGGATCAACTGGCGAAAAGACAGCCGCGTAACTACTTACAGGATCGGTATTGCTGCCCAACCGCAGAGATATTAAACCTGTTCGCATTACGTGGCTTTACGCTAAGAGAAACCGCTGAGCGATTGGGGGTGAAGTACTCGACCCTGAAAACTCAGGCGTGGGAGCTGGAGATTCACTTTGCTAGTGGGCGTGGCGCTATCGACAGAAAGCACACAGTAACCTACCAAGGAAAGGAGATGGGTATTAAAGAACTAGCCGATGAACACAACATGAACTGGCAAACACTCTCTGACCGCCTACGTTATGGCTGGACAGCAGAACAAGCTGTATCCATACCAGTACGACAAGGGAACTGGACGTACAGGGAAGGGACGGACAGGGAGCCTACAGGTACAGACGTTACATCAATATGGTTAAGAAAGGCGTGGAAGTTATGACATATGATCAAGACGTTATCAACGAAGGGGCATTACTGATCTCATTGTTAGTTTCAACGATGATTGAAATTACTGATCGACCTATGAACGAGCAAGACGATTTAATCATAGCGGCAGCAATGGAGTGGGCAGAAGATCATAGTGACGCTGTGTTGGTTGCTGATATTGCCGAACACTAAGACTGCATAGTTCTTGGTATAAGGCGATTGCAAAGAAGTGTGCGCAGAGAGGCTAGTCGATCCAGCGTGTGATTAATATTACAGGAACGAAAGTATGATCAAGTGCAATATTACGGAATCAGGCAGAAAAAGGCAGGAAAAGGCAGAAAAAGGCAGAAAAAAGCGGATAAAAAACAAAAACAGAAAAAGAAACAGACTGAGTAAATAAAGTGTTATCTAGCTAGAAAGGAAATAGAAATGGCAGGCAGAAAGAAAGGTACTCCAAAAACTGGCGGTAGAGTTAAAGGTTCTCTTAATAAGGGGAATCAATCCATTATGGATAAACTAGCCTCTATTAATTGTGACCCTATTGAGGGCATGGCTAAGATTGCCAAGAAAGCCATGGAAGAGGGTGAGCTGTCGTTGGCGTTGATGGCGTACAAAGAGCTAGCCCAGTATGTCGCGCCTAAGCGTAAGTCGATTGAGGTGTCGGGTGAGTTAGAGATTGATGTAGTGCAGGATATTCTTGTTAGCTTTAAGGATATACCTAGCCTTGATTGAGACTGAATTACCCGCAATCTTTCACCCATTTGCCACACAGAAGCACCGCTATCGTATCGCACATGGCGGCAGGGGAAGTGGTAAGAGTTGGGCTATTGCTCAATTACTTATCATCAGCGCCTACAGTAAAGAGACTCGCATACTCTGCGCTCGTGAGATTCAACGCTCGGTGGCAGACTCGGTGCTTCAATTACTATCCGACACCATTGATCGGCTGGGCATGAC
The DNA here is from genome assembly GCA_029938135.1 of Bermanella sp. Lineage (GTDB taxonomy): Bacteria > Pseudomonadota > Gammaproteobacteria > Pseudomonadales > Oceanobacteraceae > Bermanella. The sequence goes on from JAPYOO010000032.1 coordinate 8,607, forward strand.
TTCATTCTTTGAGATTCAAAAGACCCAAATCATCGGCAAGAATGGCTCACGCTTTATCTTTGAGGGCTTGAGATCAAATGTAAATAAGATCAAGTCGATGGAGGGTATTGACATTGTATGGGTGGAGGAAGCTGAGGCGGTCACCAAATCATCATGGGAAACCTTGATACCTACAATCCGAAAGGAAGGGTCAGAGGTGTGGGTTAGTTTTAACCCGATGAGGCAGCATGATGACACCTATCAACGCTTCGTGATCTCACCGCCACCAGACAGTGTGGTGGTTAAGGCCAACTGGGACTCAAACCCTTGGTTCCCCAAAGAGCTAGACAAAGAGCGCCTACACCTTCAAGCCACTGACCCGGATCTTTATCAACACGTATGGGAAGGGGAGTGTATGACCGCACACAAGGGCGCTTACTACGCCGAACAGATGAGGCAGGCCAAGGCCGAGGGTCGCATAACAAACGTGCCGTGGGAGCAAGCTGTGCCTGTACAAACATGGTGGGACTTAGGGGTAGCTGACTCCACCTCAATCTGGTTCACCCAATCCGTAGGCAAAGAGATTCGCGTCATTGATTACGAGGAACATTCCGGTGAGGGCTTGGCGTTCTATGTGAAGCTACTGAGAGAGAAGCCGTATATCTATGACGAACACTGGGGGCCACATGACATACGAGTCAGAGAGCTAGGCACTGGCCGATCACGATTAGAGCAAGCAGGGGATATGGGGCTTCATTTCAATGTGGTCAAGAATATTCCTATTATGGATGGTGTTCAGGCTGTTCGCTCACTGTTCAACCGATGCTGGTTCGATGAGCAGAAGTGTAAGTTGGGATTGGATTGCTTATCGACCTATCACAAAGAGTATGACGAGATTAATCAAGTCTACAAGTCTCGACCTGTTCACGACTTCTCTAGTCATGGCGCTGACGCATTCCGTTACTTTGCTGTGGGCTGGAATGAGCCGCAATCCACCCTCCCTCAAGTCGTTAGTAGTATCTAATAACCGTGTATCAATGCGTCAAGGTAGCACAATGATATAGCGCCCAATGGCGAAGCATTTTCTAGGGGAAGTAACATGGGTTTAACTTGGGGAACACCCAACGGTGGCAAGAGCGCGATGAGAGATAAGGCTAAGAAATCAAGCGGTGGTGGTAGCCCGCATGAGCGCAACAGGCCAGCACCAACTCCTAAAGCTAAACGCAAAGCCAAGCCAAAGGGCGGGGTAGCCCATGTTAAAACCGTGTCTAAGCCCAAGGCTGTAGTCGCTCCAACACCCAAACCAAAGCCCAAGGTAGTAACGACACCAGCCCCAGCAGCAAAGATTGTGGCAGTGCCTAAGCCTAAAGTCGTAATTGCGCCCAAGCCTAAAGTTGAGCCAAAGGTAGAGCCTAAAGCAAAAGCAACGCCTAGCCCTACTGCGGTGAAGCCCGGCACTGGATCGGCAGCAGCCATTAAACCTAAAGTCGAAGTTAAGCCTAAGCCAGTGGTACAACCAAAGCCTGAGCCTAAAGCGGAGCCGATCAATCATCCTGCTCAAAAAGAAGTGGCTGTGATTAAGCCAGCACCAAAGCCAGCTCCAGCTCCAGTGCCTAAAGTTGAGGCTGCGCCCAAGCCTAAAGCCAAACCTAAAGGTGGTAAGCCTCATGTGTTAGCTAGCACTTCCGCTACACCTAAGCAGAAGGTTGAGATGAATTTCCTTGAAAAAGGACTACCTAAAGTAGAGGTTAAGCCTACTCCTGTGGCAAAGCCTATCGAAAAGAAAGCGCCAGTAATTGATTCTGGTATGGATAACCGAGAGAAAGTGTATGAGGCTCCAGCTAAGTCCAAAACCACAGCTAAGGCTGATCTATTTATAGACCGACAGAAAGCTGATATGGGAATGGATGACCGCGAAAAGGCTTACGTTAAACCAGCAGCGCCTAAGCCTGCCCCTACTCCAGCACCAAGAATTAAAGTTGAGTCCACAAAGAAGGGCGGTAAGCCCATGAATGAGCAGAAACTTATCACCAAGGGCAACAACGTCACACATGATGCAAAGAAAGCAGCAGAGAAGCGCACTCCCGCGCCAACTGAGTACAACCAAGCGTACTGGGCTGATCAACGTGCTAAGGGTGTGAGTCAAGCCGACATGAAGGTTGAGCAAGACAAGGTAGGTATGAAGAAAGCTTATTCAGGTGACACGATTGTCACAGAGGATATGCAGCGTAAGGCTAGCGATGATCTTAGTCGCGTTACTGGATCAATGGCGACATTGCAAAATAAGGGTGTGACTAAGACCGAAGAGAAGAGCGGCTTACTGGGTGAAAACCTAAAGACCACTTACGACTACAAGGGTGGCCCATCCATTGTTACTAAATCGGATGACCCTACCATTGGTGATGTTCGCCTTGGTGAGAAGACTTCAACCACGTTTGTTGATGGGA
>JAPYOO010000032.1:11132-28316 GCA_029938135.1 Bermanella sp.
ACCATTGGTGATGTTCGCCTTGGTGAGAAGACTTCAACCACGTTTGTTGATGGGATCGAGGTGGCCACTAAGACAGGCCATGACCCATTAGGCAAAGATGCCAAGGTGAGTAAGCCTGATATTGCAGGCCATATTGATGACACACAGAAGGTTGATCCTACAACCGTCAAAGACGACATCATTTCTATCGATGAAGAAATCAAGACTGAAACCGACCCGGATAAGTTAAAGGCGCTTCACCAGCGCCGTCTTCGCTTAATGCGAATGATGCGAACTAACACCCGCTTTGCAGGCTTGCTTGATGATGCGGACACTAAACGATCTAACTTAATGAGTATTGGATAATGAATATATCACCCGAAGCGTTAATTAAGCGCCACGACCGACTCAAGGCAGACCGAGCTAACTGGGATCAAATGTGGGAAGAGCTGTCTACATTCCTAATGCCGGGCAAGGCCGACTTCATTACGACCAATACTAAAGGCTCCAAGCGGTCAGCAGAGGTGTATGACTCCACTGCGATTCATGCGCTACAAATCCTATCCGCCTCATTGCATGGCTCATTGACTAGCCCATCGACCAAGTGGTTCGGCCTACGCTTCCGTCAAGACGAATTAAACGAACACAAAGACGCGAAGAATTGGCTGGAAAGCTGCTCCAAATCCATCTTCCAAGAGTTCGGCAAGTCTAACTTCTCAACCGAGGTAGCAGAGGCGTATCAAGATATGGTGGGCTTTGGTACGGCGGCACTCCAGTTTGATGTGAAGACCAAAGAAGCAGGCTTTGATGGCTTTAACTTTAGAGCGTGTCACTTGGCTGAGGTGGTGATTGCTGAGTCCGTAGAGGGCCGTATTGATACGGTGTTCCGCAAATTGAAACTCACTGCGCGTCAAGCTAATCAGAAGTTTGGTGATCAGTGTGGCGACAAGGCCATGAAAGCCCTAGAGAAAGATCCTGATAAAGAGTTTGATTACATACAAGCAGTGTTCCCTAGAGAGTTGGAAGGTGAAGTGGCAATGGTTGCACCACCCCACCTACGCCCATGGGCTTGCTATTACATTAGTGTGATCGATAAGAAGATTTGCCAAGAGACAGGTTATTACGAGTTGCCATTCATGGTGCCACGCTGGGCTAAGACCACTGGTGATGTCTATGGCTTTGGGCCGGGCTGTACTGCTCGACCTGACATTAAGACACTAAATGAGTCACGTAAGCTGGCCATGAAAGCGTGGGAAAAATCCATAGATCCGCCATTGAAAGCTATGCAAAACGGCATCTTGGGCAAGATCGATATGCGCCCATCGACTGTGACTTATGTGCGGGATATGAATAACCTAGAGCCAATTGTGAACGCGACCAACTGGAACGCGGATCAACTCATGCTCTCTGATGTACGTGCGTCTGTACGCCGCATCTTCTTCTCTGATCAACTTGAGTTGCAAGATGGCCCACAAATGACGGCCACTGAGGTTCAGGTGCGTTATGAGTTAATGCAACGCTTACTTGGCCCAACCCTTGGCCGTCTTCAATCTGAGTTCTTGAACCCGATTGTTGAGCGAGCGTTTTATTCCATGTTGCGTGGTCAAGCGTTACCACCAATGCCCGAAGTCTTACAGGAAGTAGGAGGTGATCTCGATATTGAATACGTTGGCCCGTTAGCACGATCTCAGAAGATGGATGAAGTCACAGGCATCCAACGCGCTATCGAAGGGATTATGCAACTCGCACAAGTCAATCCCGATGTACTCGACATTGTTGATGTGGATAAGGCAGGGCGCACTATCAGTGACCGATTGGGCGCTCCTGCTGACATATTACGTGGCAATGAAGAAGTGGGCGAGATGCGTCAAGCGCGTCAACAACAGCAGCAACAACAAGCCGAGATGGAACAGGGCCAGCAAGAATTAGCAGGCGCGACCCAAGCGGCACAACTGGAGCAGATGGTTAATGCCTAAACCTCAGTTTGAAAAAGACGTTAAGGAGCTATTTAGCACCAAGACAGGCCAGCGTATGTTGGCCAATATGAAAGCGGCCTATGGTGATCGAATTTCGTTTACCAAAGACCCATGCGAAACGGCTTTCCGCGAAGGTCAGCGTAGCATCTATATACAAATCGCGGACATAGTGGAGAACTAAAATGAGTGACGAAGTAAGTGACGAAGTAATTGTAGAAGAATCAAGCGCATCATGGCATGAGGGCTTATCCGATGAATACCGAGGCAATGAGTCATTATCTCAAATACCTGATCTGGACACCTTGGCTAAATCCTATTTGGACGCTCAACAATATGCAGGCGGTTCAATCCGCATACCGGGTGAAGATGCAAGCACCGATGATTGGTCAGCATTCAATGCCAAGCTGCAAGACAAGGTTCCCACCTTACTCAACCTACCGAGTGATGAAGAAGAAGCACGAGCCGCGATGTATGCGCGACTAGGCCGACCCGACTCTGCTGATGGTTATGGCATTGATGGCGCTGATCCTGATTTCCTTCAATGGGCCTTTGATAACGGCTTATCTAGCTCGCAAGTGAAAGCGTGGCAGGAGAACACCCAAGAGCAAGGTCAGCAGAATGAAACTGATCATGACTTAGAGATGCAGGAGGCGAATGACTTACTCAAGAAAGAGTGGGGCCATGCCTACGACACCAAGCTCTCTCAAGCTAAGAACGCGGTATTGGCCTATGCCGATGCGGAGACTCAACAGTTTCTATTGGATTCAGGTCTAGCTAATAACCCCGGCATGATCCGTTTAATGGCAGGCATTGGGGCTACGCTGACTGAGGATGAGTCGGCAGGATTGCAAAGCGGCAATAACTTCACCTTATCGCCTACCGAAGCCATGGATCGTATCTCAGAGGTTCGCCGCAACACTGAGCATCCATATAACGTAGCCAATCACCCACAACACCGGGCCGAAGTAGAGAAGATGGAGCGTCTTTACTCGCAAGCCTATCCCGAAGCGGTTTAAGCACTAATAACCGTGTAGAAACCAACGATCATCTAATCAACAGGGTAGCTAATCCTTAGTCCTGTGGGTTAGATGGGCCGTTTCCTATCTCGTCAAAGCAAGCGTTATTGCCAGTCTAGAGTCCCGAAAAGGGGTAGCTCAAAACGCCAATTTCTAATGCCTATTTCGGAGATAAGATCATGGCTAATACAATCACACAAGCGTTCGTCCAGCAGTTTCAGGACAATTTAATCCACCTTGCCCAGCAGAAGGGTTCACGTTTACGCAGTTCAGTAAATGAGCAATCTGTAACTGGCGAGAAATTCCACTTTGAGCGTCTAGGTACGGTTGCTGCTGTTGCGAAAACAACTCGCCACACCAACACACCAGTATTGGATGTTCCTCACTCACGCCGTACTGCAACTATGTCTGACTATCACTGGGCTGACCTCATTGATAACGAAGATAAGGTGCGTATGTTGGTTACTCCTGAGAGCCATTATGCTCGCTCTGGTGCAAACTCTATGGCTCGCGCCATCGATGATTTGATCATTGCAGCGGCTACAGGTACAGCCACAGACGGTGACGGCACTTCAATCGCTCTACCAGCAGCACAGAAGATCGCTCACGGCTCCGCAGGCTTAACCCTTGCTAAGTTGATCTCTACTAAAGAGATTCTTGACGGTAATGATGTTGATCCCGATGAAGATCGTTTCATTGTGTTGGGTTCTAAGCAGATCTCTGATTTGTTGAACACCACTGAGATCAAGTCTAGCGACTACAACTCTGTGAAAGCGTTGGTTCAAGGTGACATTGATACCTTCATGGGCTTTAAGTTCTTGCGCTCTGAGCGTCTAGGTCTAGCGTCCACTACCCGTACTTGCTTCGCATTCACCAAGAGTGCAATGGGCTTAGGTATTGGTTCTGATGTGAAGACTAAGATCGATGTACGCCCTGACAAGTCTTACGCCCATCAGGTGTACTTGTCGTTCGTAGCTGGCGCAACCCGCGTACAGGACGAGTGTGTTGTACAGGTTGACTGTACTGAGTAATCAGTAAGTCGGCATACCAAGGGGCTGAAATATGCCCCTTTTTTTTAATCAGGAGTTGTTATGGCTAGTGAAGTCTCAATATGTAATCGGGCGTTAGCCATGCTAGGTGCTAATACCATCACCTCTCTGAGTGACGGCTCAACCGAAGCCAATGTGTGTAATGCTGTGTACGCCGATGCGCGTGACGCGGTGCTCAGGGCATTCCCTTGGTCATGTGCCATCCAACGGGCCACCTTAGCCCAACTATCCACAGCACCCGCATGGGGTTATGACAAGGCATACAGCTTGCCTAACGACCCACACTGCCTTGCTGTACTAGACGTTAAAGAGTCTACCCAATACCGCATTGAGGGCCGCACCCTTGTTTGCAATACCGATACCGCAACCATTAAGTATGTTGCACGAATTACTGACCCCGGCCAGTTCGACCCTGCCTTTGTATTTGCTCTGGCGTGTCGCATTGGTGCCGAGGTGTCTTATGCCCTCAGTCAAAACCGCTCACTATCAACCGATATGTGGGGGCTGGCAGAGAGAGCCATTACCGAAGCGTCTATGTATGACGGCGCAGAGGTAGGCCGAGAAGACATTACCGCCACCTTATTTGAGGGAGTTCGCGCATGAGGCTAACCCCAATCATCAACAGCTTCGCGGCGGGTGAATTATCCCCACGACTGATGGGGCGCACTGACTCACCGAAGTACAGCTCTGGCTGCGAGAAGATGGAAAACTTCATGGCCCTGCCGCATGGTGGAGCCAAGCGTAGAGGTGGTACTCGCTTTATCAATGAAGTGAAAAACTCAGCCCACACGACTCGCTTAATCCCCTTTGAGTACAGTGTGGATCAGACCTATGTTTTAGAGTTTGGCAATAACTACATTCGGTTCTATACCAATGGGGGTCAGGTACAGTCGAGTGGCTCAACCTATGAGATCACCACGACCTACACTCACTCACAGGTCAGCGAGCTACAGTTTGCTCAGAACGCCGATGTGATGTGGATTGTTCACCCAAGCCATAAGCCTCGGAAGTTGACCCGACTAGCCCATGACAACTGGACGCTGGTTGATGAGGCATTCAAGAAAGGCCCATTCCTGCCTGTTAACCAAGACGAGACATTGACCCTTGCCTTCACTGATACGACTTCTGCAACTCAAAACCTCACCGCTAGTGCTGCTTTGTTTGACAGTTCCCATGTTGGCACTGATTGGCTGGTAGACACTGATCCCGGCAACTCAGCGGGTGAAGTGGTGTGGGTTCGCGTGAATAGCTACACCTCCAGCACAGTGGTTAATATCACCATCAAAGACTTGGATTATATGCCCACCACGACCACGGCGACTAACCTGTGGCAAGAGGGCGCATTCTCTACATTAAGAGGCTTCCCATCCTCAGTGGTGTTCTACGAGCAGCGTCTTTGGTATGGCGGCACGACACACAAGCCTCAAACCCTATGGGGCAGTAAGCCGGGTATTTATGAAGACTTCAATCCCGGCGCGAAAGCCGATGATGGCCTCAGTTACGCCATTGCCTCGGATCGGGTAAATAACATCAAGTGGATGGCGGCACAGCGCGTTCTTATTGTCGGCACATCAGGCGGTGAGTTCCGTATTACTGGCGGCAATGAATCAGCCATCACCCCTACCAATGTCGATGTACGCCGTCAAACGTCTTACGGCTCTAAGCTAGGCCATCCCGCCTATGTGGGTTCCGATGTGTTTTTTATCCAACGAAGCGGTACACAGGTGCGTAACGTGGCGTATAAGTGGGAAAGCGATTCATTCCAATCGGATGATATGACTTTCTTGGCTGAACACATCACCACAGGTGGATTAACGACATTAAGCTATTCTCATGTACCTGATTCAGTCCTCATGGGCTTACGTGCTGATGGCGTTTTACTGATGCTGACCTATGAGCCGACTCAAGAAGTCATTGGCTGGCACCGTCATATTACTGATGGCAAGTACAAGTCACTCACTGTGATCTCAGAGGATGGCCCTGATCAGTATTGGTTTGTGGTTGAGCGCACCATTAACGGCGCTACAAAGCAGTATATCGAGCTGTACACGCCTAATGACTACCTAGACTCTATGATTTCCTACTCAGGAGCTTCTACGAGCGCCGTGACGGGCTTATCTCACCTAGAAGGTAAGACGGTTCAAGTTTTAGCCGATGGCGCTGTACACCCCGATCTAGTGGTTGCAAGTGGTGCTATCGCTCTGAACTATGCGGCCACAGAGATTAAGGTGGGCCTCAAGTACATCTCGAAACTCACCCCAACACGACCCGGCTCCAATGCGGGTTCAGGCACCACACTTGGCAAGAAGAAGCGGTGGAATGAAATCTTTGTTCGACTAGAGCAATCAGCCATCCCAACCATCAACGGTCAGCGTCCACCTGTTCGCTCACCTAACACGAACTACGGCAATGAAGAGCCTGTGGTTTCAGAAGACATTAACGTGCGTAACTTAGGCTATGACCGTGATGGTCGAATCACTATTGAGCAGGATTTACCCTTAGCTTGCCACATCGTTTCACTGTTCGGCACGTTGAGCGTAGGAGATTAAAGATGAGTTTTATGACAATCCTATCCATCTTGGGAGCAGTTAAACAATACAGTGATGCAGATAACGCAGCAGCACAAATGCGTGAGGCTGGCGAGAAGAATGCCCAACTTGCTGAGTTGGAAACAAAAGAGCGGATCAGACGATCACGCTATCAGCATGAGCAAGAACAAGGCCAGCGAGTTGTGGCATACGCAAAGGCAGGCGTTGACCTATCTAGTGGTTCAACCCTCGCTGTAATGGCCGAGGCAGCTAACGTAGCAGAGCGTGAGATGAGTTTCACCGCAGCGCAAGGCAAGCGTACTGCCGCCGCAAGACGGGCGGGAGCGAGCGCACAAGCCGACTCAATGCGCAGCCAAGGGCAGAGTTTATTGATTAGTAACGTGGGCAAGATTGGTAACGACAATAATTGGTGGGGTATAGGTAAGTGAGAATACCAAATATAAATCAAACAGGTGTGCCGGGTGCTGAACAACTCAGCCTTGGTGCTATATCGTCTGCCGCTCAAGCCAAGATGCGTACCAGCCAAGCGTTGACTAAGGTGGTTGATGACTACCAAGCCAAAGTACAAAAGGCTGAGACTGACGAAGAGTACAGTCGCCTTACTAACAGCATGAAGCGCGACTCTGATGCGTTATGGCAGGGTATTCGAGATCAAGACCGCGTGGATGAGAATGGTGTTCCAACTCACAATGCGATGCTAGGCGAGTTTAATAAAGGCTTCAAGAAGCTACAAGACAAGTACGCCGGGCTGGTTCAGTTCACCGCGAACAAAGGTCACTTTAATCAAGCCGCAGATTCAATGCTGACCACCTATACCTCCACAGTGAATGGTGAAGTGGGCCGCAGGAAGAGTGACTTTTTACGAGGTCGTCATGCTGAAAACATGATTAGCTTTGAAACTGATCCCGATGGTTTAGCTAAGGCTCAAGCGCAAATTGAAAGCTCGTTATCAACAGGCGTAATAGACTCTGCTTATGGCGTAAATGAATGGGATAAATTTCAGCACACGCATCATACCAACCGCATTATGTCTGAGTTTCAGTCGGAGCGAGAGATGGAGCGTGGGCAAGCCTACCTTGATAACATCGCCTTTCCTGAGACATTCGATGAGGGTGAGCAGCAGCGCATTAAAGATCAAATCACTGCCGACCTAAACAATGATCGAGTGCTCAGTGATCGCGCTGATGCCAAGGTTAAGCAAGAGGCTACCGCTCTTGAAATTGCCACATGGAACACTGCTCGCAAAGGTAAGGTGATGCTTGAGAGTGGCCGAACCATGACTCAAGAGCAACTTGGCCAGATCAACGAAACGATCAGCCAGCTCACCGACCCTGACCATCAAGAGCAGATGAGCATATCGCTTGATGTGTACAACAATATCCAATCCTTGATGAGCATGACGAAGGATGAGCGTACCGCAGCACTTAACCAGACGTATGGCGCCAATGCCGATTACCGGGGGTTTGTGGTACAGCGACCCACTCAGCAAGCCTACGCCGCAATTGAACGCGCTGTGGCCTCAGATCCGCACCAAGCATGGGTTATGTATGGTGGCGGTGAGCCAATGGAAGAGATCACTAAAGATAACTTGGTTGAATCACTAACTCAGGCTCAAGCTAATCAAACCAAGGTTTCTGCATGGCTGGGTGAGGATGCGCCACCAATGAGCCTATCTCAGCTAAATAACCTCAAGAAAATTGGGGTGTCGGCCTTAGATGAGATTCTTACAGCGTATGGCCAAGAAGACTCTAAGGCGGTATTGACCCTACTCTACAAGGAAAATGCAGGCGAGATGGCGGCGGTGGGTGCAATAGCGTTACAAACTCATGGTGAGGCGGCGTACCAGCACTACATGATTGGTGACAAGATCATTAAGGAAAACAGCGATTACGCCCTTGGTAATGAGATCGGCAAGAACAACGATTCGGCCCGGTCACTATTCCATGAAGCAACCAAAGGGCTATTCCCGCAACACGCGCAATACTCCAAATCGCTACAAGAAGTGGCTAATAAGATTTACGCAGCATTGGCTGAGCAGAATCAAATCAAGCCCGGCGAGCTAGATTCTGACATATACAAACAAGCCGTGACGATGGCGGTAGGTAATATTGTTGAATATAACGATCACCCGCTAATCCTACCTACCCGGCAATGGACGGAAGATCGCTTTAATGACGCGATTGAAAGCCTCACTCCTGCGCAAGTAAATGATATGGGCGGCTTTGCTGAGGTCGCTTTAGCGGGTCGTGACGGCAAGCCTCGGACGGTATCGCCAGACGCTATGCTTAAAAAGCTACAGCGGGGTGAGGCGCAACTAAGGCAAGGGTCTGAGTTTGGGCAATACCAAGTGTGGTTCGATGGACGTAGAGTAGAAAACGGATCGGGCGAGCCATTCATCCTAGACCTAAGCGAGAAATAATATGCTTCTGTATAACGTCCAAGAACCGACTGATTTTGAAAGCTATCAAGAGCGTGGCGACATTGGCTTTACCGATGTGGCTGGCGCACAGATTGATACATTCATGTACGAAGACCTATCCAATTCGCGTGAACGCAACCTAGAAAAAGAGCTATGGAAAGAGGTTCATAAGGTTAATGGTTTATCACCTGAGACATTCGGCCCTCGCGCTATTCCTCAGTCCAATGAACACGCCCCGAAGATTCTACAAGATGCGTGGAACACGACAGCCCAACTACAAAACGAAGTACGCGCCCAAGATTGGGAGGGCTTTGTCGAGCCAAATCTTGAGGCTCTAAAGAAACAATTCCCGGATGCAAACATCAGAAACCGTGATGAAATTGACGCTGATATTGAGAAGCAAGCTAAGGAATTTCGGGATGAGTTTGAGGAAATGTATGCCTACGCTGACCCCTATTCGGCATTCTTTGGCACACTAGGTGGCGCGGTTGTAGGCTCGATGGCTGATCCCATTAACATTATGACCATGCCATTGGGTGTGGGCAAGGTTGCAGCAGGCGGGTTCCTAAAGACATTAGGTGTGGTGGCTGCTCGTAGCTTTGGTATTGGTGCTGTGACAGAGGGCGCTATTCAGCCGTTTGTGTATAACTACAAGCAAGAGATCAACTCACCTTACGAACTGACTGATGCGCTATTTAACATGGCGGCTGGCGGTATTGGTCAGGGCTTACTGAGTGGCGCAGGACACGCGATTGGCAAAGGCTTTAGTAAGCTGATAGGCAAGCAAGAGTTGCCCGACACGCACGAAACTAGAGCCTTAAAGCGAGACATACAAAAGCTGCTTGAGCTGCAACACTTCGCTGATGAGACAGGCGCTAAGACCGTAGGTGAACTTGAGATTCACCTTAATGCACTAAACAAGGCAATGGCTGATATTCAAGCGGGTCGTAAGGTGGATTATGACTCTCTAGGCAAGACTATTGAGCGCGAGTATCTTGAGCTATTTGATACTGAGATTAATGGCACACGATCCACAATGGATCACATCGCTAACCTACGCTACCAACTAGAGCAGAAGTTCGATGCCGACCTTCATTCAAAGCAAGAGCAGCTACAGCAATTCGGTGAGCAGAAGTTAAGCCCACTGGAATTGAAGCGAGCCAAGGCTAAGGCAGATACACAGACTGAGGGTGAGCTTAATCAAGAGACTGACCTAGATACAATCCGTGAAATCCAAAAGAACGATTGGGAAAAGACGGTAGGCGAAGACACGGTACGCCTGAACGATGAGGCTAATAAAGCTAATAATGAGTTGAGAGCTAGCCGCCGGGATGAGGGCGATATGATCGCCATGAAGAAGGAATTGGATGATCTTGACCAACAGTATAGTGACGCTGTTGAGTATCATCGAGCCGCCAAGAAAGCCCGTGATGTTTATGTAGCTGAAAAGGCAGAAGAGACTAGCCAAGCGATTAAGATTGCGCCTACTGATACACCACGAATGCGAGCGGTAAAGGATGCGGTTAATCGTATTGTACTGTCGCTAGGTGGCCAAGATATTAAGGTGAGAGTCCATGAGGGCAATCCTGAGTTCACTTCATTAGAGAATATACGGTACTCAAGAGTTTCGGCTGACGAAATAATGGATGATGTTCCATATCTTGACGACCTAAGTTTCTTGGAGGGTAAGGTTGTTCGTCCTACGCTAGCGGATCTCACGGATGCGGGAACTGTATACCGAGGCATAGATTCAAGTGAGGTTGAAGCAATAAATCTGCAGGGAGGGCCAGACTTCCCATTCCTTAAATCCTCCCAGTTAGGTGAGGTGGTTTGGGCATCGTCAGGTAAGTCTGCGCCCACGCGTCTTAAAGGCTCTGATTATGTTGTTGTAGCAGCGATGGATGCGGCAGCGCACAAAAGTAACGCCACCAACACTCATGCCATCTTCGATACTGTCGAAGCGTATGTTCGAGATAAGCGCATTACAAAGAAGAACATGAAGTCCATTAACGCTCACATTAGGAAAGTGTTAAAAGACTTTCCCGGCATTGAGAATAGGCGTAAATTCCACGGCTATGTTGAGGGCTTAACATTTGAAATGAGAGCGAAGCTTGTCAACCAGCTAGCGTCAGCAAAGGCCCAAAGCTTAGGTGCGCCTAACATTGATAAGATTTTACGCAAGACAGTGAGTAAGCGCTACGCAGGCCACAATAAGGGGGATGCGTTACTGCTTATCAAAGTCGACCCTGATCAACCCGCTGTAAAGCTTGGCGAGAATGGCACTCATGTTCATGAAAGCTACGAATATGGTGTTAAAGGCAAGGCTGTTGGGCGATTCCATGCAGGCGTAAGTATGGAAACATTATTTCCTGATTGGGTTGCTGAACGAAAAGCACTACTTGCTGCAGAAGGGAAGACGGCTACTGCAGCACAAGATTACCGATCATTCAGCTTATCTCTACCTAAGCAAACAATCACTAAGGATATTATTGGAGCAATACCAACCCGCCCCTATAAATCCATCGTGTCACCACGACAGCTTCGATTAGCTCTCGATATGGCGAAGGGGAACTGGAAAGATAGCAATACTTCCGTAAAAAATGGAGGTATGTCACCTACTGATTTTGCTAACGCACTAAAAGCCTCAGATGCTTCAGCATCTCTAACATTATATACAGACGCTGAAGTGAAGGCGGGCGCTAAAGATGGTACAATGACGGCATACCAGCTTGGCAATTCTGAGGTGTATTTCGGCCTCAAGCGGGGCTACTCATACAAAGATGAGTATGGCATTGATCACCCTGATCTTGGCCCCGATGAGGTGGCGCTTGTTGGAGTGGTTAATAATGAAGTTTCAGCCAATGGTGTAGGCGCTCCTGCAGTAGTATTAAAAGCTATTGAGGAAGGGGTTACGGTTCTTGATGCCTTTGCAGTTAAGAGCAAAAAGCATCCAAATGGATTCCTGCCTGACACTTATGCGCGATTTGGGTTTGAGGCGATTGAGTCAATAGCCTTTGATCCAAAATATGTAACAAAGCAACAGCTTAAAGACCTAAAGAAGTTATGGGCCGATAATGGCTGGAATGAATCGGATGGCTATCCAGATATAGTCATTATGAAGTGGAGAGGTTCAGATGAACTTAGACGAAACGCAACACAAAACTTTGATCGAGCTGGTTCAGAAGGCTTTGACTCAGGAGCAGCTACAGGAGTTACTGCCTCGGCAACAAGAGCTGATGGATATGGGGTTAAGCAACCTACTCAAGACTCACTCAGTGGACGAGTTGACGGTGGAGATGATGGTGGGCAATTACGAAATGGTGACGGAACACGTAGCTCCAGCCGAGCGCATTCTGCTATCCGAGAAGTATTGGGACTCGCAGACAGCGAGCTTAAAAACTTAGGCGTTACCCGCGCCGAGATAGAAGAAGTTCGCGCTGTACTTGGTGAGCGATTCTCTAAATCTGGCGACACCATTGAAGCTGCCATTAATCCTGAAACGGGAGAGCTTCACATCAACGCTTCCGCATTCCGCGATGAAGCGCATCTTATGGAAGTATTGCGTGAGGAAGTGATAGGCCACTACGGTCTACGCAAAGCCCTTGGCGACAACTTCCAAAGCGTTATAGACGACATTAAAGCCACAGCAATGACCAACCCTGAGTTGCGTCAAATGTGGGTGAAGCTGTCTGGCATTGATCCTCAAACCAAGCAAGTGATTAATCCTAACGCGCCCTACAAAGGCATGGCTGACGATGTGATTGCAGATGAGATCATCTCTAAGATGGCCCGTAATGAGATCAGTGATACCACATGGCTCAAGCTCAAGAGTATCATTATCAAAGCCTTGCGTAAGATTGGCCTAGTTAAAGATGATATTACTATTTCAGAGATGAAAGCCTTAGTGGTCAAGTCTGAACAAGCCCTAAAAAAGAATGCGTCCAAGCCAGCCACGATTACCGGGTTAAAGCCTCAAGCTAAACCAAACGATGAGGCACTTCACAACGAAGCTGTTGAAGCGGAAGCTGCGCGTGTAATTAATGATGAGACAGTGGAAGGGGTGGTGTTTGATGAGAATGGCAATGCGGTTAACTTCCGTGACGCACTCATTGAAGATGAGAACGAAATTGCAGCAATCGAATCAGTGAAGGTATGTATGCTATGAGTAAGTTTGATAAGTGTATTCAACAAGCCATTGATGCGGGTACTTTGTCACCTAAGATGGCTGAGGCATTGCGGGTTGATGCCGCTGTATTTGAGGCTGAGTTAAGGGCTAAAGGCATCCATTCCAAGGAACAGGCCGCAGCAATCGGGGCAACACAGGCCGCAGAACATCGCCAACTCATTGCCAAGCGCAACAAATACCACAAGGTACTACAGCACAGCGCCAACACGCGCAACGTGGCTAATATGAAGTCGCACAGCAAGTCAAAGATGGCTGGCTTAATGAGCTTATTGGTTAAAGATTTAAAGGTACATAAGGGTGATACCGCATGGTCTAACATTGATAACCGATCTGCCGCGATTGAAGGGCAAGCACACGCCTTAGCTGCCGATATGCTGGAGCATTTACACACCACTCACCTTGGCTGGAAACAGGATCGGGAAACCTTATTGGCGACAGTGAGGGAGATATTCGGTGAAGCCACTGGTAATGAGAAAGCGGCTAAAGCGGGTACTGCATTTTCCAAA
The DNA here is from genome assembly GCA_029938135.1 of Bermanella sp. Lineage (GTDB taxonomy): Bacteria > Pseudomonadota > Gammaproteobacteria > Pseudomonadales > Oceanobacteraceae > Bermanella. The sequence continues at coordinate 24,813 of JAPYOO010000032.1, forward strand.
GCTGCTGACTACCTAAGAGAGCGATACAACCGCGCTGGCGGGTTTATTCCTAAACGAAATGATTGGGGTATGCCGCAAGTTCATGAACAAGTTAAAGTGGCTAAGGCGGCTGGATTAACAAAAGCTGACATTAAAAAATTAGGCTCAACAGAGTCAGCTAAAAAAAATATGGATGCGTGGATCAATTTCACCCTACCTAAATTAAACCGCGAGGCGATGCTTAATCCTGATGGCCGCATTATGTCTGATGATGAGCTAATGGCCGCGATGAGGGAATCGTTTAAAACCATCTCCACTGGCGGTCAGAACAAACGTACACCGGGCGCTTTTAAAGGTAATGGCAAGTTAGCCAACCGTCATCAAGACTCACGCTTTCTTGTATTTAAAGACGCTGATTCATGGATAGACTACCAAGAGAAGTTTGGCAATAAAGATATGTTCAATGTCATGGTGGGGCATATTAAAAGTATGTCGAGTGAGATTGCCATGCTTGAGGTGATGGGGCCAAACCCTAATCACGCCTTTAGCTACCTAGCCGACGTAGCGGGTAATGATGGCGATTTTAAGATGGTTGAGAGTGTATGGAACGTGGTTAATGGCTCAGTGGATATGGTTGACGTTAACCGTGAGAAGCTAGCCAAAGGTACGGCCTTTACCCGGCATTTACTGATGGCTGCTCAATTGGGTTCGGCTGCGCTATCTGCGATCACTGACCCGATGTATGGCAAGTTTACCCGCGCCTTTAACGGGATGCCTATTGTTAAATCGCTACAGCACACACTCAACCAACTTAACCCGGCTGATGAATCGGATCGCGCCTTTGCTGCCCACATGGGCATGGTCATGGATGGCTGGACTTCACAAGCGTTATCGGGCGCTCGATTTAGTGGTGAGGTTGATCCCGCTGGTTTGGCTAGTAAAGTTTCTGAAACGGTATTTAGAGCATCAGGTCTAACCGCATGGACGCAGGGCCAACGTAATGCCTTTGGCCTTGATTTCCAGTGGCATCTTGCTCGACAGATGGGTAAGCCTCTTACTGAGGTTGAAACCAAATTCCAAGATATGATGCGCCGCTATGGGGTGACTGATGAAGATTGGGAGATCATGCGGTCTGTGCCATTAGAAGAACACGGCGGCACTCACTACTTCCGACCCCAAAATATGCACAGCCTAGACTTATCCACAGAGACAGTGGATAACCTTGTGACTAAAGTGCTAGAAGCCATGAACACGGAGATGGATTTTGCAGTGCCTACGCCTGATGCAAGGGTGAGAGCGATCACTACATGGGGCGGTCAAGAGCGAGGTAGCTTCTCAGGTGAAGCGTCACGCATGACTATGATGTATAAGTCATTCAGTTTGACGCAATTCCTAACTCACATGAATCGCAGTGGCCCTAAGTTTGTGGGCGTGTATGCTGTTCGCCTTGGTCTTGCCCTTACTGTAATGGGTGGCATGGCATTGCAAGCAAAGGAAATATCGAAAGGGCGTGAGCCAAGGGATATGACGCAATGGGATTTTTGGGCAGCAGCAGCGATGCAGGGCGGCGGCTTAGGCATCTTTGGCGACTTCATTAGCGCATCAGGTGTGGGTAATAAAAACCGATACGGCAACAGCGCAATCGCTACAGCAATGGGGCCGGGCGCATCATTTGCAGAGGACGTTATCGGCCTTGGCGTGAGTGGTTTTGATTTTGCTACTGATCCGTTTACTGGCGGTGATACTAACTTTGGTCGTGAAGCCACGCGCTTTGCTAAACGCTATACGCCGGGCAACTCTATCTGGTATGCGCGACTCATCTTAGAGCGATCTATATGGGATAACCTTCAAGAAATGACCGATGATAAAGCTAGTCGCAACTGGAAGAAGTACGAGCGCAAACTAGAAACAGAGCGTGGCCAAGAGTATTGGTGGAAGAAAGGCGAAACCTCACCTAGCTTCTAATAACCGTGTAGGCAGCGGTTACTGTAATCCTTAGATCATAGGAGAGCTATAGTGACCGTATCTAGCACCACAAATAAACACTCATACAATGGTAATGGCTCACAAGCCGCCTTTGCTTACACATTTAAAGTCTTTGCTGACGCAGACATTAAGGTCTATGTTGGCACAGCACTTCAATCACTGAACACGCACTACACGCTCTCAGGTGTAGGCAGTTCTAGCGGTGGTAACGTCACCTTCACTTCGGGTAATCTCCCTGCCAGTGGTACAGGTAACGTCACACTTCTACGAAGCCTCGCATTAACCCAAGGTGTTGACCTGATCAACTACGGCAAGTTTGATGCCGAGGTGGTTGAAGCTCAATACGACAAACTCACCATGATGGTTCAACAGCTTCAAGAGCAGGCTGACCGAACTATCCGATTTTCCACCACTGTCTCTGATGCTGGCGGTGTTGAGATTACTGACACTGTGGCGCAGCGTTCCGGTAAGGTGTTGGCGTATGATGCGAATGGCGATCTCTCGGTGGCGAATGAGCTGGGTGATTGGCAAGGCAATTGGTCTACTGCTTCGGTTTATGCTGTTCGTGATTTGGTCTTGGATGCTGCTACGAATAATGTTTACACTTGCTTGGTCGGCCATACAGCGGGAACCCTAGCCTCTGATGTCACGGCATCTAAATGGGCCTTAGTGATTAATGCGTCAGCGGTAGCGGCTTCTGCTACGGCGGCGGCTAACTCTGCAACTGCGGCGGCATCTTCCGCAACTACAGCCACCACCCAAGCCTCTACGTCTACGACTAAGGCCAGTGAAGCCTCAACCTCTGCCAGTAACGCTTCGACTTCTGAAACTAACGCAGCAAGCTCTGCGAGTACAGCTTCGACAAAAGCCTCACAAGCCAGCACTTCTGCGAGCAATGCCTCAACAAGCGAGACTAACGCAGCAACAAGTGCGAGTAACGCCTCAACCTCTACCTCAACAGCCACGACTCAAGCCTCAACCGCCACTACCAAAGCCTCACAAGCTAGCACAAGCGCAACTAACTCTGCCTCAAGTGCTACAGCCTCGGCTTCAAGTGCCTCTACAGCGACCACACAGGCCAGCACAGCAACCACACAAGCGAGTAACGCGGCCAGTTCTGCAAGTTCTGCGAGTGGTTCAGCAAGTACAGCAACAACTCAGGCGAGTACAGCTACGACTCAGGCGAGTACAGCAACCACAAAGGCAAGTGAAGCCTCTGTAAGTGCCGCCGCCGCATTAGTCTCTGAGAATAATACAGCCAACAAGCTACCCCTAGCTGGCGGCACCATGACAGGCGATCTTGAGCTGGGCGATAACGTCAAGGCTAAGTTTGGTGCTGGCGATGATTTACAGATATATCACTCAGGTGGTCATAGTTACGTCAGGGATGAAGGTACGGGGGGTTTGATATTAACCTCTAACGGCCCTGCCATTTATATCCAGAAGGGCGATAGTGAAACGATTGCAGAGTTTGGTGTAGATGGTGCAGTTAAATTACGGCACGACAACTCACAAAAACTAGCCACCACCTCCACAGGC
>JAPYOO010000236.1 GCA_029938135.1 Bermanella sp.
TCCTGCATTACCCTAATAAGTTACGTCCTTGTAACGATGCCTCAAACACCTCAAGGTGATTATATAGAGTCCTATGCGAGCAGATTAATACCCCTCATTACGACTTAAGCATACTCATTATCTTATCCACAAACTTACCACCCACTAGCTTGTAGCCATCCACATTCAGATGAATAAAGTCGGCCCAGTACTTAGGGTCTTGCACCTCTTCGCGGACATCTAGGTATTCAAAACCCACTAATTGTTTACCTGTTTTTGCCTCATAAGCGCTCGGCAAGCGCTGCATGGCCTCATACAAGGTATCCAACATAGATTTTATGAACAATGCACGCTCTGGGTGAACACTTTCTCCCTGTGCATGCTCAGGATTTTTAGGCCAACCTTTTTCATCAAAGGTTTCATGCAGGTTGGACTCACTTTGAATCGTGTATTCGCCTAAATCATCTAGATTAATACCAATGGCCTTAAGCGGTGCTTGAATCCATTGCAGCTTTAAGAACTTAATAAGCGCGCCGATTAGCTTGCCAGCATCTGAAAAGTCAAACTGGGTGGTTGTACCGCGGCTTACCTGCACGGCATACGCATAACTGTGGCACAGCACGGGGGTGTTAGGGGCAAACTCATCGCGATAGAGCAAGGCTTGTAAGTAGTAGTCAGCCACTTTTTGTGCCGCCTCTTCAAGCTGATCTTTATGGTGAGAATCTAACCATGTTTGTTGATAATCAATAATAATCCCATGACGCACCGCGTCTACTAAGTCATTACCTCCGGCACTTAGTAAGATAGCATCTACATGCTTGGCCACGGTTTTATTTTGCAGCGCACTGTAAAGCGTTTGCGAGGGGAATTTATCTTCCCAAACTCCGTTTTTTTGATCCGGCTGCTTAGCCGCCAGCTCATTGGCATGATCACCACTGCGCTCTAGGCGTAAAAATAAAGCATCTAGCTTTTTGTCTCGGCTAACCACATCGATAACGTTGGTATTACTGTCCATGCCAAAATTTTGCAAGCCAACGGTGTATTTTAATAAAACACCCACTACATCGGTTAGGCTCTTGGCTGGGTAATCAAACCAAGAATCCCCTTCACTGATAATAATGGGTTTGTCTTTTACACAGGGCCACCATTTAGGCAGTACTTTTACCTGCCACTTATTACGCACCACCAACTTAGAGAATTTATTAATATTACGGCTGTAATCTATATCTGGGGCAGGCATTGCACATCCTCGAGTAATTTTACGCCAAGGTAAAGATTGCGCCGCTAGAGGTCAAGAAACCACTGAAAAAGTAGTAGATATTTATGTGCTCTATTTCTCGGCTGGCACATGACTTTGCAAACAATGCAGCCTACCCAGCACCACTTGCCCACTAAATTCATGGCATAAACTTAAGGGTAGACTATTTTTGTAAGCCACTACGTGCATCGTTTCAAAATTAACATTGATGCTTTTAAAGGCTTTAGGCCGTTTTTCACCCAGTGCCTGAATATGATGAAACCCGCCCCTAGTGAATATCACGTCTAAGCCTTATACTCGCCCCACCTTGTGCACGTTAAATTTTTACATAACAGCGCAAACCCCTATATTTGCTCCATCTTGCGCGAATTGACGTTTTATTTGGCGAAATTATGACCACCATAGATTTTTACATTTTAGGGCAGACCCAAACTACTGATCGCCACCGTTTTGTTTGCAATCTAGTGAGCAAGGTTTATGGCGAGGGCCGTAACATCTACATTCACACCAGTAACCAAGATGATGCCAAGCAATTAGACCAGTTATTGTGGAGCTTTAAGGGCGAAGCCTTTATTCCTCATAACATTATAGGCGACGCAGAGCAGCCTCAAGCACAAGTACAAATTGGCTGGGGCGAACACCCAGATCATCATCACGATGTACTCATTAACCTAAGCAGCCCGCAGCCTAATTTCTTTAGCCGCTTTGACCGCGTTTTGGAGGTGGTGATTCAGGATGAAGTAGTACTCACACAAACTCGCCAGCATTATAAGTTTTATAAGGAGCGTGGTTATCAGGTCACGTACCGAGACCTTAGAGTTTAACGCCCTCTGAAACCAATAAACCCCACGCAAGGTGGGGTTTGGGGTCGTAAAAGAACGCTCTTTTACTTTTTAAGCTGCTCTATTTAAGTATTAACAATAAGTCTTGAAGCTGCTCAACAGCATCTTTACCTAAAGTGGTTAAGTAACCACCATCTGCCTGTGTGACTAGGCCCTTTTCAAACAGCCTTTTTGCAGCCGCAACATTTTCCTCTGTGGCCCCATGTTCATGAACCTTAAGCCCTTCTTGGAAACTCGATTGGTCAAATAAAGACAATATTGAAAGCTCTTGAAGTACATTTGTATTCATTCGTGTCGCCCACCTTATTATTCTACAAGTCATTGATGATTTCGCGTGTAACTAATATAGGCCGAGATAAGATTGATTGCCAGTTTAGTCCGTGTAATTAACACTCCAGCTAATAGTTTGGCGCACTTAGTGTAATGTTAATCCTGCAACGATAGGCGACGCAGCTGTACAGGTTCTGTTCGTTTAACCCTTTAACCCCTCATACTGAATTGACTACAACGGCCCTTAACTAGAGCTATTTAGGGTTTTTACGTCATACACTAAGGGAATATCAATCTCAAAGCGTGTACCGAATCCTATCTCACTATGACACGCTATATTCCCCTGCAAAGCATTGGTGATCAAATTAAATACAATATGCATACCTAACCCGGTCCCCCCACCACTACGATTGGTAGTAAAGAAAGGCTCATACAATTTAATTACATTTTCTTTTGAAATGCCTTTGCCATAGTCTTGATAACTAATAAAGACCCTATCATTTTTCTGTTTAGCCGATATTTTAATAATGCCTTCCTGTTCTTGCTCATAAGCATGTATTAGTGAATTCATGATTAAATTCGTAATAATTTGCGCTAGCGCCCCTGGTAAAGTAAAAATTTTAATCTCAGGGTTACAAACATTCTCCACACTGATGGGCCGTTTTTTGAATTCAGGTGTAACACTTTTAACAACCTGATCTAAATAGGAATAAAGATTCACATCGTGATAATCAAAGGCAGTTTGGTCAGCAGCGATTTGTTTAAAGTTATTAATAATAACGGCTGCCCGCTGACAATTAATATTCGCGATACTAATTGACTCTTGAGTCTCATTTAAAAACTTGCTCATCTCACTAATTGATAATGATTTTCCATCAAAGCTTGCCTGTATTTTCTTTGTAAGCTCCTCTAAATAACTCACAGCCGTCACCGTCATTCCCAGTGGTGTATTCACTTCGTGAGCCACACCCGCCACCAATCGTCCCAGTGCAGCATTTTTTTCAGATTCCACCAGTATTTTCTGTGCCTCTTTAAGTTGGCCAATTGCGCTATTAAGTTTATTGTTTTGAACTTCTACTTGGGCAGCTCTATCTTCGGCTTGTCGTTTAGATTCCAACAGCTCTTTGCTTGATTTCTCTAGCTCTTTGGTTCTATCTAAAATAACGCCCTCAAGATCGCGTTGGTAATACTTAAGTGCATTTTTAGAGTCTATTAAGTTTTCATGATTAACTTTAACCTGCTGAATCACCTCATTTAAGGTGTTCAACTCATTATTAGAAACTGACTTAACTGTTTGATCTTTTTCTTTTACAACCGTCAAAGAATGCAGTAATTCTATCGATACTTTCAACTTCTTTGAGAACAACACCGATAACAAAACGCTTAAAAGCATTATCACCAATAATGTACTTGCAACCGACACAAAAAATATTTTCGTAATGTCATGGCTTCTGGCACGATGCAGCTTCAAACTAGCCTTAATTTTACTTTCTATAAATCCAACTATAAAAATCAAGTCAACATTTAGGTAGTTAAACACACCCGTCAACTCAAGCATTTTTTCTTTGGCTAGTTTCAAATCAACGGTGGCTAAAATTATTGCGTTAGTTGCACCATGTTTGTAAGCCGTGAAACGCTCAAAAAACACCTTTGGTTCGACGACTAATTGCTGATTAAAGATATCGCTTACACTGTCACTTAATACCAGTGACTCTAGATCATGAATATTAAGCAATAATTTTTTACCTTGATCGTAAACAAGGCCTTCATCCTCTTCGAATTCCGCCATACGCAGTAAATTAAAGATACTGGTATTATTAACAGCTGATTGGTTAGCGATGTTTGTGACTATTTGTGCTATGTGCATATCTTGATCAACAATGATTTCCAGCTCTTTATTTAACTGAGTCAATTGTTGGAAATACCCAGTAATAAGCAGAGATATTAAAATAAGCCCTAAAAGCGGAGCAATTATAAATCGCCACTTTAATGACATAAGGTAAGGCCTGAGGATAAATTAAATTCATGGGTATCGTCTAACAACATAGCAGAGCCTAATTATTTAAGTAACGCATGCCATTTAGAGGGTTGTATACGTCCCATGTGTTGATAGCCCTGAGACGTTGCTTTAAAAATATGTATGACCCCTTCCGGTTTTGGCCACACGTTTGTTGCCTCACGTAAATTTGCGGTATGTCCCACTAATACATTATTGTAATTTTCTTTTGGATGAGTCGTTAGCAGCTTACTTAAGTGATTTGTTAATAATTCTGTATCTGTTTTGTTAGCTAAAAACATCGCGCGCAGATTCTCATCTATCTCTACTCGATTAAAAGCAAAAAGAGCAGTGTCGACCGTACGGCAATAGGGACTAGACAATACGGCGTCGATTTTTATTCCTAACTTCTTAAAAGCCTTACCCAATGTACGAGATTCTTCCTTCCCTTGAGAAGACAAATTACGTTGATTACTGCATTCTCGAAGGTCACTTAAGTCACCATCATTTTGCTTGTGGTTGGTGGCACCATGACGCAAATATATTACATAGCCCCCCTGTTTAAGCATGGCCACTAACTCTTTAGCAGTGGCTAACTCATCAGCCTTTGCTTGAGCTGAACCCAAAGCAATAAACGTAAGCAGTAAGCATGCATAAGCTGAAACACTCTTATACGATTTAGAATTAAACATTAATTGGCAACCCTATGGTAAACGCTCCTGACAAGTCCCTTTCAGCCCTGCATACGTGCAAACAGGTTGAACTGCACACTAATAGCTATGTACTACAGCATAACTATAGTTGACTGCGGGCATCTATTAGGCCAATTTTGGTTTTTTTT
>JAPYOO010000237.1 GCA_029938135.1 Bermanella sp.
ACCCGCCACTAGATGATCCCAAAACCCAGCCGCAGCCCAATTTTCCACCGCATACAGGGCGGCGGTGGCGATTTGAGTGACAGGCTGCTACGGTTTAAAACGTACAGGGTGGCACAAATTTATGTGCCACAACACAGCGGCCAGCTCGGTGCAAAATTGTGAGAGGTCAACAGGGTGCGCTGTAAAGCGTTGAGGCCCTTAAGTCTTAAATTGGCCCGTTAGATCGTTTAAACTCACGCTGACCCCCTCTAGTATATCCACCGTTTCGGTGATTTTCTCCACTACCTCATAGGTTTGTTTGGCGCCGTCATGAATCTTGGTTAGGGATTGCGCCAGCTCACCGCCCACATCAGATTGCTCATTGGCGGCGGTGGCCACCTGAGCATTTAACTGGCGAATGGTATCGATAAACTGATGAATACTGGCGATGCCGCTGCTCACATCCTGGGTAAGCGTATCCACCAGTTCACCACTGTCCTTGCATTCAGACATGGCCTTCACGGTTTCTTCGCTGCCCTGTTGCAGTTCGCTTAATATGGTTTCAATTTCCAAAGTGGAGTCCTGGGTGCGTTTTGCAAGGTTACGCACCTCGTCGGCCACCACGGCAAAACCGCGGCCTTGCTCCCCAGCGCGGGCGGCTTCTATGGCGGCGTTAAGAGCCAAGAGGTTGGTTTGTTCGGCGATGTTTTTAATAACATCCAATACCAGCGCCACGTTATTGCTTTTGTCAGACAGATGAGTCACCTGCTCCGAGGTCTGTTCTATGCTGTTCATTAATATCTTAATGGCGTCACTGGCGCGGCCCATGATCTCGGTATTTTTAAGGCTAGTATTGCTTACCTCGTCGGTGGCAGCTTGGGAATCGCGGGTATTGCTAGCCACCTCTTGCGCCGAGGCCGACATCTCATGCATGGCGGCGGCAACCATGTCGGTTTCTTCCAGCTGTGTTTTGGTTTGATCTTGGGTGGTTTCGGCGTTACTGCTTAACAGTTTCGACGCCGACGCCACCTTAGTAGAGGCTTCTTTTAAATTACGCATCATGCCCAGTAATTTGTTTTTTTGGCTATCCACTATGGTCAGCATGTGGGCCACTTCGTCTAGGGCATCGATGGATATTTGGTGGGTAAGGTCACCCTCGGCAATGAGCTCCATCTCTTTTTGTGCTGTGGAAAAGTCATTCTTAAGCCGTTTGGATATCGTAACGGCTATGCCAATACCCAATATAATGGATACGAGCAACATCACCAATACCGCCCTGGATAGGCTTTCATCGTGGTGTTGGGCCTCTAAAATGGCCTCTAGGGTGAACTCTTCAATTTCTTCTAATATGGACTCGGCTAATAAGGTTAGTTGATGGGCTTCTTCTTCTATTTCTATCTCGATATCGGCCAGAGCATGCAGGTCATCGCCGGCCACTCTGGCCACTATGGCCATGGCGGACAGGGAATGTTCGGCCCATGTTTCATGGGACTTATCCATCTTCAGCAGGTGATCAAGTATATTCTGAAACTCTTCTTGCTCATGTTTGTTGTCGGGGTGTTCTATGTAACCGCGTAAGTCTGCTTCTACCTGGTGCAGTTCGGTGGCGACTTTTTTACTCAGCTCTACAAATTTTTGGCGGGTTATAATAAAAGCATCCATGCTGGCATGCTCTATCAGTGTGATCTTGGCTTCCAGTGCCTGCTTAATGGCCTTTTCATAGAGTACTTCCTGTTCCAGTTGATGCTCTACTATTTTAGTGACCGCCTTAGTGGTGACCATGTCCCGCTCCGATAAGGCATGAATCTCCTTACCGATGGCGTTCACCTTAATCTCGGTGTAAACCCCCATTATGAATTGCATTGATAACATCACGGTAACCAAGCCAAAGATCAATTTCACGATACTAATATGCATTTTGACTCCTCTTGACTGAAATATATCTGAGTTAAGTATAGACGAATTATTAGGCTTGATAGCGCCGCTGTGAAAGTGCTGCTTTTGGGCTTGGGCACAGCAGCTGGCTGCGATAACTCTGGCGATAACTAAAAACGGTACCGTGTAAACTTGTTTGTAACCGCGGCCATAACGCTAAAAAGTGTCGGTTGGCGAAAAATAGTATTCCCGTATAACACCCTAAAAAAAAACGCTCTCAACCGGATAAAAACTGCAAGCACTGCAGATGCAGCACTGCCAATACCCCCTTATATAGGGCGTTTAAATGTGAACGTAAGGTTATGCTGAATTTTTTATCAGTCACTATGGGTGATGAAAATAACTGACTCATGGCCGCTGTGTTTGGCATATGAAAAGAATGTATCAATAAGGACATCGGCACCTTTAATGACGCACCTACCCACACTCGTTAGCATGAGCAGTCAATCCACCTAAAAATATTAACTCAGCAGCCTGCACCACATAATTCACGCAACCCTTAAAACTGGTCTACACTCAAAAGTAACAAATGGTTATTTAACTACTAAACAGGTAAAACCATGCAAAGAATAACTGCCAGCCGCCGCCCCTTCTTGCCAATAGCGCTTTCAACATGTGCTTTTTTACTGATGTCATCCTCTTTGGCCTTAGCCAGCAGCGAAGAGCATGGTGCTATGAAACACCATATTCCGGGTGTTTTTATCGGGGCCACCACAGACGCCCACGATAAGACCGAGTTAACGTTTGGCATTGAATACGAATATAGATTTAATCACCAGTACGGGGTGGGAGCGATTTATGAAACTTCGCCCGATGGCCACGATGGTGAAGGTGTCACGGTCATGTTAGTGGGGGGCTTTTGGCATCCTAAAGATGGCTGGCGTTTGGGCGCGGGCGTGGGCCAAGAAAAAATTGAAGGGGCACACCCTGTGGAAGAAAGCCTAGTACGTGTGGGTGCAGCCTATGATTTTCATGTGGGTGGTCTGGGGGTAGCCCCCACCTTTAATCTGGATATGGTGGATGGCGAGAATATCTTTGTATATGGTGTGGCCATAAGTAAGGCATTTTAACTTTTTCCTGGACCCCAGTTTCTTGCGTGACACTCACTCTAGAGTCGCCTGCAAGGTACCTTGCTTTTGAATATATAGTCATCCCTCAAAATTCTTAAAAATTTATAAAATCCGTTATCTACACGACTTCAACTCGTGAATTCAACTAGCAAGTGCAACAAAGAGGTCTGAATGAGGAGTACTAAAAATCGAGTAGACGTTAAATTAAGTAACAAAACTGCACCCTATTTACACTAAAAATTAAGCGCTAAATTTTATACCAGCTCGGCTTCTTCTTTGTTGGCTACGTTCTTTGCTGTTATTTGATCACTCATTAAAGAAACATTAATTTGCGCAATAGCAACCAATGTATCAACACCTGATTTTCTAGCAAAGACATCGCTTCGAGCTCGAATCATTTTTCGACCTTTATGTACTAGACTACACTTAGCAACTAAAACATCACCATCACCATTACTAATGCATTCCACATTAATACTCGCTGACTGCACATACAGCCCTTCAGAAGCACACTGAACAACCGCTGCAGCATTAGCGATATAAGCCATATCACCGCCTGTGAAATTACCCTGTGTATTAGGGTTTAAGTTCTCCATAAGCGTTACAAACTCTGTATCACTACAGAATTCGATAGATAAATGAGGGTAAAAAGATAATGGACGGGCCAATCTTTTTTCAATCGTTTCTTTAAAACTCATAATAATGTCCTTTAACTTTTAGGCAAAAACCGGCTTTTCTTTATTAAGCATGGCTTTAATAGCCGCTAACGTTTCAGGGCTTTTAGTACACGTAACTTGATGCTTAGCTTCAAAAGCAACAACATCATTTAACGTATTATGCATCGCAAATTGAAGGCACTGCTTACCTAAAGCATGAGAGAGTGGTGCACCCGCGGACAGTTTTAAAGCCCAGGACATTGTTTCATCGTCTAGATTCGCTCTGTCAACGACACGATTAATAAGACCAAAGGATTCACAATCAGAAGCCGATAACTTTTTGGTCCCTGTAAACACTTCCATCGCCTTTTTATATCCCAGATGTCGTACCAGCTGATAACTTACCCCTCCGTCGGGAACCAAGTTTAAGCCTGAAAACGGAACATAAAAATAAGCGTCATCACTCATAATGGCTAAATCGGTTGCTAACGCTATACCACTTGCAATCCCAGTACACGCGCCATAAATCGATGACATATATAGCTTTGAAGATGCTTGAATCGCATTAAATAATGGAATGTATTCAGCTAATATTTTATCTTCAACGGTTTCATACCCAGCCAACCCTTCAAGAAGGTCGCCTCCTGAAGAAAATCCACGTCCTACAGATGTTAATACGACCACTTTAATTTTAGAATCGGACTCCAGTACATCCATTATAAAGAGTAATTCTTGACGCATTTTTTGATTAATGGCATTCATTTTTTCAGGTCGGTTTAGCTTAATAATTGCCACACGATCTTGCACATCAAACTTTATGGTTTCAAATTCACCCATATCTATAGCTCTCATAATTATGATTCCGTTATTAAATCTACATCAAGCGCATCTGAATTCTTAGCCTTTAACGAACTGGGTAAATTTTCAGTTGAACCAATACCATATTTACCGGGCGCAATGATATTATTAGGATCAATACTTCGTTTAATTTTACTTACAAGCGACTTATATTCAGGTGCACAATCAAGTACGTAATCCATCATAGATATACTAGATCTATAGACCTGGAGGCCTTCTTTTGTCACCCAATCGTGAAGTTCCTTTAAAACAACAGAAACTCGTTCCGCCTCACCTTCAACTGATTTATCATAAGTTATTTTCGAAATCACCATTCCTGAACGAGGGCCATATAGGAAAATTCCGGCGGCATAATCTAATTTATTATCATGGAGAATTCTTTTACAATTTTCATTAACATGATTTATCACTTCACCGTTGTTAGGAACAACAGGGGCAAACCAGACAATGCAGGTCCTAACGTTAGGTTATGAATAGCAATCACCGCGTTAAGCGGGCCTTGCTGACAGAAATGAAGCTCCTGCACACCTTGAGCTTTCATATTTAAAAACATAAGCCTAACTCCCTTGTGAGGGTCTGTGGGGCAAAATGGACAGCACATGTATTTAAGGAAACCACAAATTTAGTTTAGCCAATTGTGGCGTTTAAGGTCTTATGTTGGAGAAATGT
>JAPYOO010000238.1 GCA_029938135.1 Bermanella sp.
GCATTTTCCTCCCCACCAAAAGTGGGTTGTGGCTGTACACTAAAGCCGCGATAATCAGTCTTTCTTATTGTATGTCTGGCAGGCCCTGAATGATGAAAATGTTGTTCCCCCTTATTTTAGTGAGCTTTCTGTATGGCTGCGGTGGCTCAAGCAGTGGCCCTATAGATACCGATCAGGATGGCGTGGCAGATATCGGGGATAATTGCCCTTTCATTGCCAATACAGATCAAGCCGATACCGATAACGACAACAAGGGCGATGCTTGTGAACCGCCAGTGCCGTCCATCAGCATGGTGTTTCCGGCCAGCTATTCTGCCACCGAATACAGCACTATTACGGTTCGTGGTACCTCTGCCAATTCAGCTGAAATTAAAACCCTCACTGTAAATGGTGTTAATGCTAGCAGTAGCGATAATTTTGCCAGCTGGACAGCACCCGTTAGTTTAAGCAGTGGCAATAATGCCATTGCTGCGGTTGTAGAAACCCTCACCGAGCAAGACACTCTTAATATTAGCCTAGGTTCAATTGAATCGAATGCACTGTTGACCAGCCCAGAAGGTTTACTGTTTTCTGCCGACGGCCAGAACATGTATTTGTTGGAATCCAGCAAGCGTCGTATTTTAAAAATTAATCGCGCCACCGGCGTGCGGTCCGTGTTCTCCAGTTCTGATGTGCCAGATTCTAATTTACCATTTGGTAATATGGACGGCATGGTAATGGATGCAACTAATAACCGTATTCTGGTCTCTAATCGAAATATCGGTGATATTGATTATGCAGTAACGGCCGTCAATTTAGAGACGGGTATTCGTTCTATTATTACCAGCGAAGGCGAACTCAGTAATAGCAAAGGCATTGCCTTGGACGAAGATAATCAAATTTTGTATGTGGCCCTTAGGGACTCAATCATAAAAGTAAATCTGGATGCCAACAATGGAGACGTGGGCGCGCAAAGTATTTTATCCAACAACACTAGCCCTAATACAGATGTTCCCTTTGGCTCCATTGCCAATATGATATTAGACAAGAGCAATAACCGTTTATTGATTATTGACAGTACTGCCAAGTTTATTATGGCCGTGGATATTGATGAAGCTGGCATGCCAGGTGCGCGCAGCAACCTTGTGAATTTAAGTGCAATGGGCAGGCCTAATTCAATGGTGCTCACTGAAAACAATAGCGTTTATCTGTACGACAACATTGATAACAATGATGGTACATCTAACAATACGTCTGACGTGTATAAAATTAACCTTAGCGATTCAACGGTTTCCCAATTAAGCAATGGTGATAATACGTCTACTCACCCATTGGTTAGTGAAGGGTTTTTGGCTTACGACGCCAATAGCCTGGAATTATTTGTATTGCAGCCCTATACAAACTCGGTTTTTAAAATGGATACCAGCACAGGTGTACATACCGATTTGTTCTTCAACTTGGCGAGCAGCAAAACCGGCATACAAGGTGTGTTAGATATTAATGGCAAGTCTGCACTAGATGCTGCTAATAATCGTTTATGGTATCAAGATGATTTTGGTGGCAGATATATTTACGAAATAAACCTGAAAACCTTTGCACGGGTTCAAGTGATTGACCTTGAACAAAATTTCCTAATAGTTTCGTTAGCGTATGATCAGGTTAACAATGCCTTAATTATGACCGGCAGTGAATCGGGTAACGGTTTTGTTTGGTCTTATGACGCAAACAATTATAGTAAAACCATCATTGCCGATTCGGTAACGGGCAGCGGTGATAGTCTGGTAAAAATAAATGACTGGGTTCGCTTAAACGATACCACCGGTATTATTGTGGTAGATACCACTCCAGACACCTTTTACCAAATAAATATGGCTAGTGGTGATCGTACTGAAATTACAGTTGATTTTACTCTGGCGCCTGATTATGACGAAGCAGAAGACATGGCAATATCGGCCGATAAATTCACACTCTATTTAGCAGAAGATAGCAGCACTTATCGCGGTTTATACGCCCTTGACCTAAACAGTAGCAATACCAACAAACCTTTAACTGTAATTGCTTCAGATACCCTACCAGTCGTTGCAAGCGAAGTATTACCCATAGACGACCCAGAGTCTTTGGCATTAAGTTCCGATGGTTTGTTTGCTTACATTGGCGACAACGATTCAGATACGTTACTAAAAATCACTTTGGAAGATGGTAGCCGGGAAAACATATTGCCCGATTCTGAAAATGGCAGCATTCAGCAATGGGGTGAGCAAATTCAAGCCCTGGAAGTGGATAACGAAAAACAACTTATTTACATGCTGGATTCAAACAGCGATTTAATTATGATGATGGATGAAATTACTCATGATTGGGTAGTGGTAGGCGAATAAAGCGTTAAGCTACGTGTATGCTTGATCAATAAAAAAAGCCCGGTGAGTTTCATCTGGCTTTTTTGTTTCAGGGACCTCTTTTAATTAATGGCTTGCGGTTAATCATGTTGGAAAGGCAATTATGAATACACTTTATATCACCGGTGCCGGCGTCAGTGCCGAAAGCGGCATTCCTACGTTTCGCGGTGAAGATGGTTTTTGGACCATTGGCAGCAAAAACTATACCCCCATGGAAATGGCCACCCGCTTAATGTACACCCAGCAGCCACAAGAATTTTTGGCCTGGTACTATCATCGTTTTGCCACGTATCGCCATCTCGGCCCTAATGCTGTGCATCATTGGTTGGCAGATAAAAACCTCATCACACAAAATATAGATGGCTTGGATGGCAAGGCGGGCAATAAAAATTACATTGCCATTCATGGGCGGCTAGATCAAATGACGTTATTTCACGAACAAGGTGATCCGGTTGAGGTTATTCAGGCACCCTGGGATGATGTGGACGAAACTCAGCTAACACAATCGTTAATGGATATTTTTAAAATTGAAAATAGCCCACAACTAAACCAGTCACTCAAGCCTTTTGTATTACTGTTTGACGAATTCTATACCGATCTATACCGCATAGATGAGGCTGTATCCAGAATGAACCAAGCCGATAAAATTATATTTATGGGCACCTCTTTTAGCGTTAATATTACTAACATGGCAATGGACATCGCCATGAAAAATGGCCTTGAGGTTGAAGTGGTAGACCCAAATCCCTTTATACTTCCTTATGCCAAAGTGGTATACCACCGAACCACAGCTTTGGAATATATTAACCAGCAATAAGCCATGCTCTTTAATATTATTCATGCATATTAGTGGCGGTAAAACTTTAAAAATTTGGATTTTATTTTATCTATGACAAACAAACTTATCCATTCACTTCTAAAGCAAATTGAAAGCACTACGCTTGGCCACCGCCCAACAGGTTAGTGGCTGCCCTGTGGTGCATCAATCGTTTTTAAATTTGAGTTTAGCGCCAGCCAGTTTCCATGGCATATTTGCCAATGCCTCGTTGTTTCATGTGCCCAGTCAAGTGTTGACTGGGGTTTTAGCCAAGTTGCATTGTGCCCTGCGTGAGGAGGGCTGGCAGGGAGAACGCTATGGCAACGATATGGAATTTGAACAAAGTGAAACCAGTTTACAGCAAGCCGGTTTTGAGGTATTGCACCATTACTATCGCCCCCTGGTTGGCCATAGTGTGTAAAAAACGCTAGCAATACACGCTCAATAATTGGTTAGCTGCTCAAGGTTCTTCCTTCATAAAAAAAGCCTTGGCAAGTCATTAGATTTGCCAAGGCTTAGTTGTTTTGTCTTATAATTTTACCTTATATTTTTAAAAAAGGCTCGGCCCTATTATTGAGGCTCATCCAGTTTTAACCCGCCTAAAATTGACCAAGCAAAATCCAGTTTTAGGGTGTTATCAAATGTAGGGTCGGTGATGCTCATGTAATAGTCGGTGCCGTAAGGGGTTTCGCGGTTAGCACCATTGTTTTCCGTATAATTTGTTTGCGGGTTATACAGCGCCAAGTTATGGCACGTCATGCAATTGGTTTGCACACCGTACTGATTATCTATAGTGCCGTTTATCTTACGGACTATTTGAAACACGTCTTTATCAAAACTGGCTTCTAGGTGGGGGTTGTAGCCAATCACGGCAGCCCCCACATTTTCACCGCCAGTAATAGGCTGCGCCGGAGACACCATTTGGTAGGCCACTGTCATGGCATAGTGTTGTGCACCGGCATCCAGTAATTGAATAGGGCGCTGGCTGGCCATGGCGTTTGAACTGGGCAGGTTGGGTGCGGCAGGGTTAGCGGTCCACCAAAACGACTGCCAGGTCCAGCGCTTGGTTTCACGGGTGGTTACATGCATGCCCACTAAAATGGCGTAGTCACCCGCCGACACCTTAACGCTTAATTGCTGGCTAAGGTATTCGGCGTTCTGTTGGTTAATTTTTTGATGAATAAAATTTCCCACATTAAAGGTGTTACTTGCGTTACGATTGTTACAGCCTTCATCTATGGCATTACCGCCGGTACCCGTGGCATTAATGTTTACATATACACAGTTATTCCAGTCTTTTTCAGGGAAAGGTTTTGCTGGGGTGGGGGTGCCAGGCCAGCCCGGAAAGGTATATATTCCGTTCACTGTATTTTCGCTGGAAATCACTTTGTACACGGGTTTGATGGTGATGGCATTCACCGGGAAGTTGGGTATCTCGGTATAACCATTTTTCAGAAATGTATTCAGGGTGCTTTGCAGCAGTAATTTGTTGGTAATGGCATGGCGGGCGGCTGGTGGGTTATAGGCCACCGACACAAAGATGTTGGTGTCACCATCTCCTAGTGGGGTGGTGATGGCTGCCGATTTTTTATTCTTAAGTCGACTGGGTAAAGATAAATCCATCTTCATGGATTTTTTAACCATGGGCAAAGCCTTCATTTCCTGTAGCGATGTATTGGCGGGCAGGTTTTCTATTGGGTACAAGATGTTGTTTATGGTGGCCCAGGTTTCAAAGGCTCTTACCTGAGTATCATCGGCGACCCCCACAAAGCTGGTTAAACCGGCCCACATGCCCCAAGCATGTTGATAGATGCTGGTGGTTTTTTTATTGTAAACCCAATCATTAATGGTGCGCTCGGCTTCGGGAAAGGTAATGGAAGTATCTACCTTGGGTAAATCAGGCAAACACATTAGTGCGCCATCTATATTGCCTA
>JAPYOO010000239.1 GCA_029938135.1 Bermanella sp.
GACGATGTTATTGAAAAAGAGAAAGCGAAACTGGCTGATTATGAGAGTACCTCTAAGAAGCTAAGCGAGCAGATTGAAGCGATTAAAGCGCTTTAATCGCCTACCGCAATATGTATGAGCCCACCCTGTGGGCGATCTTTTATTTTATGGCTTTATACATAAATTATTTATCGGGCACAGGGTGCCCTCGTACTAAGGGCAATTTATTTTGACAGCACTTTTATGAAACTTTATCTTGCCCTTGCCTGTGTAATTATCCCTCTGCTTGGTTACGGGCAAACGCTTGACTGCCAAGTCACCACAAAGCACACACAAACATCTACTCCTACCTGTAAACAAACTGTCTGTGGCAAAGTACAAGACGCTAAAGGCCGTGCCATTGCATATGCCCGTATTGGCTGGCAAACCCAAAGTGAGCGCATAACAAGCGATGAACATGGTAAGTTTTGTATTGATAAACAAGATAATAATCTAATAATTTCCGCCTGGGCCGAGGGCTTTCTTATTGGTGGCAGCAAGATAATCACTAATAATCCCGTTATTATTTCTTTAAAGGCCCTGCCCCCTTCACAGCTATTGGCACAAGATTACACCTGGTTTGACTCTGTACCCATAAAAGATAAACACTACCCAAGCCTTACCCCCACCTCAAATGAGCCCTGCTCGGCTTGCCACCCCAGATTAAGCAAAGAGTGGCAACAAAGTGCGCACGGCAATGCCCATAACAATGAAACCTTAAAAGTTTTGCTGGCCGGTATTCCCACAGCCCGACAGGGTAAATGTCAACAGTGTCACAACCCACAACAAGCCCGTGAAGCAAATTCAGCCCAGCCCATTGGCTGTGACTACTGCCATA
Organism: Bermanella sp.; assembly: GCA_029938135.1. Lineage (GTDB taxonomy): Bacteria > Pseudomonadota > Gammaproteobacteria > Pseudomonadales > Oceanobacteraceae > Bermanella. Next base: position 857 of record JAPYOO010000239.1, read on the forward strand.
AAATAAAAAGTATTGATAACAGCCAGCCTGAAATATTTGGCAGCGCCAGAATTACCCATCACATTCCAAAGGACGGTGCTTTGGCTTTTGCTCAGCTAGACGATCCGCTGGGCCGTAACGATTATTACGCCCCCTTATATACCAAAAGCGAGTATTGCGGTGGTTGCCACCAGGCCAGTTTTTGGCGCACCCCCATATATTCTACCTTTAGCGAGTGGCAAAAAAGCCCACAGGGAAAACAGCAGGTGCAATGCCAAGACTGCCATATGAAAACACAAGCGACGTTATCGGCTGCCGCCAAGCTTGGGGGTAAAAAACGAGCTTCACACACCCTATCGAGTCATAATTTTGAGATTTCTAAAGAAACCATATCCGCTGCTATTGATTTTAATGTCTCTCAAAAAATTCTAAACCAACAGCTGGCACTAAACATTACCATGACCAATCAAGGGGCTGGTCATGATATTCCCAGTGGCAACCCCATGCGCCATTTGTTGTTAAGGGTGTTAGTGCAAGATGAAAATGGTAACTCCATTAAACAAGTTAACGGCTCACAGCTGCCCAGATGGAGCCTGTATTCTGGTGATGCCGGGGCCGTAATGGCAAAGTTACTCACCGCCAAACGGTACTATGATAGCCTGCAGCTACAGGTTTACCCGGCTCCTTTTTGGCTGCCCAGCAATATCGAAGCCGACACACGCTTAAAAGCGAAAGTCCCCCAGCAGCATAAATTTACCTTTGCCACAGCCAAGCAATATCACATTAAGGTTCAGTTATGGTATGCAAAACACTATATTAACTGGCAAGGCCTGACTGCCCCCACCCTCTGGTTGTTGCATGAGCGGCGCGATCAAATTAATGTACCGCCATTCAACATTCAAACAACCACCAACAAGGTACCTTATGAAAACAAGCATTAAGCGAATACAAACGGTATCTAAGAAAATCATCAGCCATTCGTTATGGCTGGTTAGTTGCTACGCCCTTATCTCAACCAGCCACGCCAGCAGTTGGCAGCACACCGGTGGACCCATCGGCGGCCTGGGCTACGATATCCGCATGGATAAAAATAATCCAAATACCATGTTTGTCACCGATAACTTTTCAGGGGTATTAAAGTCCAGTGATCGTGGTGCAAATTGGCAAGCCAGCAATGAGGGCATTTTAGGCAACTACGCAGGCTTGGGAGAAGACGTTAATATCTTTAGCCTCACCATAGACCCCAACAACAGCAATATTATTTGGGCGGGCACTCGCTCAAGCGGGGCCTTTGGTGTATTTAAGAGTACCGACGCAGGAGTAAGCTGGTCAAGAAAAGAAAATGGCCTTACGGCAAGTTTAGAAGGCCATGCCAGCAGCAACCTGATTTTTAGAGGCTTTACGGTTGAGCTAGGTAATTCCAATACCGTGTATGCGCAAGCAGAACTCAGCACAAACACTCAGGGTAAAACGTTTCAAAAAGTACATGGGCGCGTTTTTAAATCCACCGACGGTGGCGAAAACTGGAACACCATTTGGACAGGTAACCATCTGGCCCGTTATTTAATCGTAGACCCCAGCAATACCAACACTCTTTATTTATCTACCGGCATATTTGATGTGGAAGCCGCCGACGCCAATTGTGTTAGTAACAATATCGGCGACTGGGGAGGGGAAGGAATATTAAAAAGTACCGACGCAGGAGCTAACTGGATTAATATCAATACTGGCCTACTCGATTTGTACGTGGGTTCATTAAAAATGCACCCTACCAATTCGAATATTTTAATTGCTGGTACCAGTAGTAACGACGCCTGCCAAAGCTTCCCACCGGATTCTACTATGGTGGGTGGACTATACATAACGACAGATGCAGGGGCCAACTGGACGCGACTGCTTGAGACCATGATTTCTGCTGTGGCCTTTGACCCGTCCAATGCAAATATTTTCTATGGGGCCTTTGAAGACGGCGTGTGGCGCACACAAGATGGCGGCAACACCTTTACTCTTTACCAAAAAAACAATCAACGCTACGGGCCACAGGGCATTAATGCTGGTATCCCCATTGACCTCATTGTAGACCTAGACCATCCAAATACCTTATACGCTAATAATTACGGCGGTGGTGTTTTTAAATCTGACGACTCGGCACAAACCTGGGAAAACTGGAGCAATGGTTATTCCGGTGCAACAATTGCGCAAATGGCCACCCACCCTAGTGATGATTCACTTATTTTAGCCAGTGGCTTAAGCGGTGCCTTTGTCTCACAACACTACGGCCTTAACTGGCAGGGGTTGGCCTTTGGCAGTTTAGGAAACAGCGCACAAACCAGCGCCATTGCCATCCACCCTAATAATAAAAATATTATCCTGGTGGCCGATGCCTTTGATGGCACCCTTCACAGAAGTACTGACGCCGGGCAAACTTTTAGCCAAGTGCTTAAACACAGTGCCACACAAACCCTTAGCTTTAATCGCGTAATGTTTGCTCCCAACTCCGATACGGTTTACGCCACCATTGCTCGTAACAACAACCGAGTGATGGACAACCTAGTCATTTACAAATCAATTAACTCGGGGGAAACCTTCGCGCAAATTTCCCATAATATGGCGCATGCTAACCTCGCCATTAGCGACCTGCATGTGATGGATGAAAATACTTTTTATCTGGCCACCACTGACTCTGATCCCGGGGATGACAGCCATGACGGATCCTTGTTTAAAACCACTAACGGCGGTGGTAATCTTTGGGCCATTCGAGAAAATACCAATATAGGGGCGGTATTACACAGCCGGGAAGGCACGGTCATCGCTGGGGATTTTTACACGGGCATTTGGCGCAGTAGCGATGCGCAAGCTATTCCAGTTGGCACCAGTGCCAACTGGACAAAGGCCAGTAGCATCCCTCTTACCGAGCCCTACAGCACAGATTTAATTCAACACCCCACCAGCACGCAGGTATATTTAAGTACCATCGAGGGTATATTTACTTCAAATGATTACAACACATGGTCTGAATTTCCAACTAACTTAACAGGGCTGGACAAATACAACAGCCAATCTTTAGCTATCTCAAATAATGCGTTATACGTGGGTAGCCACGGGGGCGGTGTATTCCGTTACGATATTCGGCAGGCACAAACGTCGCCCACCATCGGACAGTTTAGTGCGGTCACAAATGCAGCACAAAATGTTTGGATAGAGTCATCCACACTTACCCTTATGGGGTTAGAAAATGCAGGCACTCAGGCCCTTAGCATTAATAACGGCCAATACAGTATTAATGGTGGGCCGTTTACCTCGGGCGACACCGTAATTGAACACTTGGATACCATAAATGTGCGCGTTAAAACTTCAATTGAATTCTCGACTCAAACTCAAGCCAGTGTCGCCATAGAACATCTCAATCAAGACTTACTATTTTCGGTTATCACGCAAACGCAAGACACTTTGCCAGACAATTTTAACTTTAATGAGATAATTGATGCGCAATTAAGCACTTTGTACACCAGCGAAAGCATACAAATTTCTGGCATAAATAGCTCAGCCGAAATTGGCATTAATAATGGTCAATACCAAATTAATGACGGTGAATATTCCAGTACGCCAGGCTTAGTAGAAAATGATGACACTATAAGAGTTCAAGTCATGTCGGCTTCTAGCTTTAATCAAACCACAACGGCCATCCTCACCATTGGCGGCGTTCAAAATAGCTTTAATGTTTTAAGCCAGGCACAAGATACAACCCCGGACAGTTTTAATTTTGGCGCCATTATTAATGCAGAGCTTACCTCCAGCCTCACCTCTAATAGTATTACGGTCAGTGGTATTAATAGTGAGGTGAGCATACGCATTGAGGGGGGGTTGTATCAAATTAATGACGGTGACTTTAATGACTCCAATAGTCTTGTGAAAAACGGTGACACTGTATCCGTTATGCTTGAGTCAGCCAGTGAATATAACACGCAAAACAGTGCCCATTTAACTATTGGCACAAGCCAGCAAGCTTTTAGTGTAACCACACGATCTGAACCCGTTAGCAATACCACTAAAGGTTCATCCGGGGGGGCGCTATGGTATCTATTGTGTTTGCTACCATTTTTATTGCGCAAAAGCTCACGAGACTAATCTAACGGGCCATTCATACAGATGTCAAAGCTGCACAGGGCATGTACAAATCGATCACAGCCACAACGATGTGATCGCACTTTGTTAGTGTGAAGCCCCCCCCCTGAAACTTATATTAAATTACTATATGATATTGCACCTACTTGCTCCACCGCCA
>JAPYOO010000033.1 GCA_029938135.1 Bermanella sp.
AGGGATGTGATGTATTAGAGTAATGCAGGGAGCAATTACCGATCGGCGGTATCCTGAATCTGTCAGGAACAGAATTCAGGAGGCAGTTACCGAGGATCAAAAAATAAGATGCTACAGTGGGCTCTCTTCCCTTTCTTATTGCTCTAGCGGTCCAAACAGTTGCCAGTCAATCAAATCACACAAGCAGTGAATGGCCAGAAGGTGTACTTCTTGAATGCGTGCAGTGACATCTGAAGGAACTCGAATCTCAATATCATCGGGTTGTAATATTGCGCTCATATCGCCGCCATCTTTGCCTGTAAGGGCGACTACTCGCATTTCACGATCGTGAGCAGCTTGTATAGCCTGAATCACGTTAGCACTCATGCCGCTTGTTGAGATGGCCAGCAAAACATCACCACTGTTGCCTAAAGCGCGAATTTGCTTAGAAAAAATCTCGTTATAGCTGTAGTCGTTTGCAATGGAGGTAATGGTGGATGTGTCGGTAGAGAGGGCGATGGCAGGGAGGCTCGGGCGCTCGCGCTCAAATCGGTTCAGCATCTCAGACGAAAAGTGCTGCGCGTCTCCAGCGCTGCCGCCGTTACCACAGCTTAAGACTTTACCGCCGCCCAGCAATGAGTTAACGATGGCGTCGCTGCCCAGTTCGATAACCGGTGACAAGGTATCCAAAGCCATTTGCTTGGTATTGATGCTGTCTTGAAAATGTTGCTGAATGCGTTCTTGAAATTGCATAGTGATTGTGAATCCTGAGCTTGCAAACTTTTCAACAGCATACGCAGCTAAGACATTAAAGGCCAGAGTCCTAGAGTAAGACTGTGCTTCATCCTGCTAAGAATGCATTTTTAATCCAATTTACGCTGGGTCCTTGCCCGTTATCTTGTATTGCGATCACATCGAAACGGCAAGGTGGTGGTTGATTGGCGAAGTGTTTGAGTAAATACAGTTGCGCGGCCTTGATTAATTTTTTCTGTTTGCGACGGTTAACACTGGCGGCCGCTCCGCCAAATGCTTCTTCACCCCGAAAGCGGACCTCTACAAATACAAGAGAATCTCCATCCTGCATGATTAAATCAATTTCGCCCACACGAAAGTCGGCGTTTCTCTCTTTAAGCTTCAAGCCCTGCTTTTGTAAATAGCGGCAGGCCTGTTGCTCAAATTTATCGCCAATCTTTCGTTTACTAAAACTTTTGAATGGATTGAGCATGGCTTTCCTGGTTAAGTACCAGCGGAGCTTGAATTTTTTTGGCCTGACCCTTGATGAATTGAGCAAATGGCAAATTACGCATAATTTGGCCGTACGGATCCATGGCTAATTGGCCAGTTTGTCCCTGCACATTACTGTTTTTTAGCGCCTTTATTTGACCTAGTTTTGGGTAGAGCTGATAAGCATCTAAACCTAATGCGTAAAGGCGATCTAGGCTGTTGCGTGTATTGGGCCAGAGTTTATGGATTTTTTTACGCATGGCATTGTTATTTAATACCCAAGGGATGTCGCAAAATACAATGTCCTCAAGGTCTTTGTCTTTTTTACGGTTCTTTTGGCCGCTGTATATTTGAGAGGTGGCAATCACGGGGATGTTTTTAGCAAAGTTAAAGGCCAGAGTAGGTTTAATTTGTCGCGCTTGATGGGGGAGGGCGGCCACAAATATAAAGTCCACGTCTTGGCGTCGGCGCGCTTGAAACTCTAAGCGCACACCCAGTTGCTTGCGTAATCGGCGTGCTCGGCGTTCGCTGTCATCTACCGACATTAAGCGCGCGATGACTTTGTTGTAATCGGCTTTACCGCTGAAAAACTGTGCTTCAATTAACTCTCCGCCTTGTGCTTGCCAGCTTTGACTAAAGCGATTAAATACTCGCTCCCCCCAATTGCCTTTAGGGGCAAGTACTAACGCCCTGTTGTAGCCTTGTTGTCTTGCGTAATGACTGGCCAGTTCTGCTTCATCTTCTACCGCAAGTCCAAATTGAAATAATTGCTCGGGGTTTTCACTTTGATCACGATTACCATAGTTAAGGGCAAGTGTAGGAACGGGCAGGTACTCTTCTTGTTGCAGGCGAATGACTGATTTCTTTTCAAGGGGGCCGATGACTAATTCATTGCCATCCATAATGGCTTGTTGGTAAAGGCTCCAGAAATCTTTGCTTTTTGCGGTGTCGTAAATTTTAATTTCAGGTACGTCGACGCCCGCTTGTAATGCTTGGTAATACGCGGCCAGTAAACCATCCTGCAATGACTTGCCGGTACTGGCGAGTTTGCCGCTTAACGGCAGCATTAGTGCTATGTGTTTGGCGCGACTTTGAACGTAATCTTCTATTTGCTCAAGGTCACCTGGTAATTGTTTGGCCGCAGGGTGGTTGTGGTATTTCACTTGCCACTGACGTAAGGCGCTTAGTTGGCGGTCTAGGTCGATTTGGGTACGTTTGATAATGAGAGCGAGATCTAACCAGCCTTTAAATACAGTGGTGCTGCTTTTTTGCGCTAACAACTCGATTTCTGTTTCATCTGCTTGCAGTAGGCTTGACCAGATGGCTTCGTGATTTTGGCTGTATACCTGCTCATCAGAGAGTGCACCGGCTATAAACATACGTTCGCGGGCGCTGGCAATATATTGGGTTAAAAGGTGTAGTGCTTGGGCTCGTAAAAAGCCTGAGGCGTGAGTATTTAAATGGGGTAACTGTGCAAAGGACCCCGGGGCGACGGCATTAATTGCGGTAAGAGCAGCATCGCCACGGCCAAGGGCCACTGATAATTGTGCGGTAAGCCAGTAAAAGTGAATTTGCTTAACGTCGCTAAGGCTAAATAGATCAATCTTTAAGAGATTATCTTCGGCCTCTTTTAATCTATGGTTGGCGATTAACACCTCTATGGCGGATAATGCGCCCAAGTTGGGTGTCGTGTCCTGGGAACCCGTGGGTTTGCCTGGTTGGCTTGAGCAAGCTGCCAATATAAGTGTAAGGAGTAACCCGGCAATGACGCGAACATTCAACATAGTCTACTTATTTTAAACATCGGATATAAGGCAGGTATTATGCACGAAAATCAGCTCTATGTGGTGGCTACTCCCATAGGAAATTTAGCTGATATCACTACTAGAGCACATCAAGTGCTTGAAATGGTCGACATTATTGCTGCAGAAGATACTCGTCACACTAAACGTTTATTAAATCACTTGGGTTTTACTAAGCCTTTAATGGCTGTGCATGACCATAACGAGTCACATGCTGCCACGTCTATAGTGGAAAAACTGAAGGCCGGTCAAAACGTGGCTTTGGTCAGCGATGCGGGCACGCCCTTGATTGCAGATCCTGGCTTTCATGTGACCCGCGCGGTGGCTGACGCGGGCTTTAATATTGTGCCGATTCCGGGCGCTTGCGCCATTATTACGGGGCTGTGTGCCGCGGCCTTACCAACAGATCGATTCATTTTTGATGGATTTTTACCGCCAAAAACCAGCGCTCGTCAGCAGTATTTTAACGGCATTAAAAACGAAGAGCGCACGGTAGTAGTGTATGAAAGCCCTCACAGAATTCTAGATAGCATGAAGGATTTGGCGGCTGTCATGGGGGATGAAAAGGAAGTTGTACTGGGGCGAGAGCTTACCAAGACATTTGAAACCTTTTTGCGTGGCACAGTAAGTGAGATACAGGCTCGCATGTTGGCGGACCATAATCAGCTTAAGGGTGAATTTGTGGTGATGATTCGAGGTGCTGCTTCTAAGAAAAAACTAGAAGTATCCCCCGAGGCGTTAGATCTTACTTTGTTGCTAAGCACTGAATTACCTCTTAAAAAGGCCGCGGCCTTGGCGTCTAAGTTTACCGGCTTTAAGAAAAATCAGCTGTATCAGCTGGCGTTAGAGCATAAAGATCAGGATTAACCTTGACCGTAGTGCGTATGCGCGTATCCTTGCGCGCGGAGATAGCCATGCGATCGCCGCTTAGTTTGTTGGTTAGGGGAGAGGGAGGCTTACGAGTTTTCTTTTTTGATCCTGATCAAATCCCAAACTGAGGGGAGGAAAGTCCGGGCTCCATAGGGCAGGGTGCCAGATAACGTCTGGGTAGCGCGAGCTAACGGCCAGTGCAGCAGAGAGTATACCGCCGATGACTTCTTCGGAAGAACAGGTAAGGGTGAAAGGGTGCGGTAAGAGCGCACCGCGCGACTAGTAATAGTTCGTGGCACGGTAAACCCCACTCGGAGCAAGACCAAATAGGTTCTCATTAGGCGTGGCCCACGCTGAGGACGGGTAGGTCGCTTGAGCCTTGGAGCGATCCAAGGCCTAGATGAATGGTCGCAGTTTCTTCGGAAATGACAGGACCCGGCTTATATAGTGTTATCTCTACAAATTAAAACCGCAACTTCGCAAGAGGTTGCGGTTTTTTGTTTTTAAATGGTTATTACCATTTGGTCTAAGAGTAAGAATGCGCCATAAGCCCCAATATATAGGGTCTAAACGAGCCTAATTCCTCATATCACGGTAAACCGCCTTGCAATAGAGGGTTTCTGTTTCTATAGTGTGCAGAAGTGTTGTTTTGTGGGTGGAAGTGGGTTGTTGTGGGCTCTAGTGATTAAATAGAGTGAAATCCGCAGCCTTAACAAGCGAATCAAGGTATGAAATCATGTTTCGGGGTGTGCACAATATAAATTTGGACGCAAAAGGTCGTATGGCTATCCCCGCCCGCTACCGTCAATTGTTGCAAGAGAGCAACAGTGGCTCGTTAGTTGTGACAATTGATACAGAAGAAGCTTGTTTAATGGTGTACCCACTCACTGAATGGGAGCCTATCCAGGCAAAACTTGAAGCCTTACCCAGTTTTAACCCCGCCGCTCGTCGAATCCAGCGATTAATTATTGGTCACGCCACTGACATAGATATGGATGCCAATGGTCGTTTATTGCTGCCAGCGCCGCTACGAGAATATGCCGGTCTTGATAAAAAAATGATCATGATGGGGCAAGGCAAAAAATTTGAATTATGGGATGAAGATCATTGGAGTGAGCGTCGTCAAAGCTATTTGGACGCCATACGTGATGATACAAGCATACCAGAAGAGCTAATGAACATATCGTTGTAGGTTTTTAAGGGTATGTCATCAAGTAAAAAATTTGTAACGTACACACATCGACTAAAGAATTGGTAAATCCTTCCCTGTAGAATGGGCTGGGAAATTAAGAGTTAATAGAGAACGCATATGAGCGAGCACATCACAGTATTGTTGCACGAAGCCGTAGACGGGTTGGTAGTTGATGCCGACGGCTTGTACGTGGATTGCACCTTTGGCCGTGGCGGTCATAGCCAGTTGATTTTAGATAAATTATCAGAGCATGGTCGCTTGATCGGCATCGATAAAGATCCTCGAGCTATTGCTACCGGTAAAGAGCTTGCGAGTCGTGATTCGCGCTTTAAAATTTGCCATGGCTCATTTGCTGATATGCAGAAAATGGTGGACGAAGTAGGCGAAGGAAAAGCTGTGGCCGGTGTTTTGATGGATCTAGGGGTTAGTAGTCCTCAGCTAGATGAAGCAGAGCGTGGTTTCAGCTTCATGAAAGACGGCCCATTAGATATGCGCATGAATACCGAAGACGGACAAACGGCGCAGGAATGGGTTAACTCAGCAAAAGAAGAAGATATTGCCAATGTCTTTTATGAATTTGGAGAAGAGCGTTGCAGTCGTCGCTTGGCACGGGCTGTAGTGGCGCGCCGCGAACAAACCCCATTTGAGCGTACTCTTGATTTGGCCGAGGTTATTAAAGTAGCGCACCCTCGCTGGGAAAAAAATAAACACCCTGCAACACGCTGTTTTCAGGCTATGCGTATTTATTTAAACAATGAATTGGGCGACTTAACAAACGGGCTTCAAGTGGCTACCGATATGTTAAGTAAGTCAGGCCGCTTAGTGGTGATTAGTTTCCATTCTTTGGAAGATAGAATGGTAAAGCACTTTATTCGTGACAAAGAGAAAGGCCCGCAGTTACCGCCTGATCTGCCCATTATGGAATCTGATTACCCTAAAGAATTGAAGCATATCGGTAAGGCTATTAAAGCCAGTAAGAGCGAGGTGGACGTAAACGTACGTTCTCGCAGCGCCATCATGCGCATTGCGCAAAAAGAAATGTAATCAATTTATATGGCTAAGGTGCAAGGACCGCTAGTGGCATTGATTTTAATGCTGAGTGCGTTGGCCGTGATTTATACTAGCTATGTTAATCGCGAGTTGGCGCATGAATGGCAAAGGCTGGGTGATAATCATACCCAGTTGCAAGAAGAGTATGGGCGCTTGATGCTGGAGTACAGTACGTTAGCTGCTCCTAGTCGAGTGGAAGAGATGGCGCGGGAAAAACTTAATATGTCATTTCCCAATAAGAATAATACACGGGTGATCCGACTGGATCATCAATAAATAATACCAGTGGATCGTTAAGTGGCCTCAAAAAATCAATATGACAGCAGCGCAAATAGCTGGCGACATTACACGGTAATGCTGCTTGGCTTAACGCTGTTTGGCCTATTGGTATTACGCTTAACTCAATTGCAAATATTGCAAACCGACTTTTTACAAGAAGAGGGTGAAAGGCGTTCGGTACGTGACCATAGCTTGCAGGCATTTAGAGGCATGGTGGTGGATCGTAATGGTGAGCCCTTAGCTGTGAGTACTCCCGTTAAAAGCCTGTGGTTAAACCCTAAGCAAATTATTCAAGATAACGTTGATATTCGGCCCTTGGCTAAGTATTTAAAAATCAGTGTTAAGTCATTGTTGAGTAAACTTAAAAAAAATAAAAACAAAGAGTTTATTTATCTACAGCGCCACATGAATCCTTTATTGGCGAAAAAAATCCAAGCACTAAAAATCCCTGGCAGCGGCTTTCAGCAAGAGTTTAAGCGCTTTTATCCGGCCGCAGAAGTGGCGAGTCACGTAGTGGGGTTTACGAACATAGACGAACAAGGCCTTGAAGGCGTTGAGCTTGCCTATGATGACTGGTTACAAGGTACACCTGGCAAGGGCCGCGTGATAAAAGATCGACTCGGGCGGTTAGTAAAGGATCTTGGGGTGGTGAAACCTGCCCAGCCGGGTAACGAATTGATGTTAAGTATAGATTTACGTTTGCAGTACCAAGCCTACCGCGAATTAAAGGCGTCGGTTGCACAGCATGGTGCAAAATCGGGCTCTCTAATAATGGTGGATGTCAGCAGTGGTGAAATACTGGCCATGGTGAATCAACCTTCTTTTAATCCAAATAACCGCAAGGCGTTAAAGCCAGCAGCGGTACGTAATCGTAGTGTCACCGATCTTATTGAGCCGGGCTCCACGGTCAAGCCGTTTACGGTGGTGGCTGCGCTGATGAAGGGGGTTGTTGATGATAAAACCATTATTAATACCCATCCCGGTACTTTGCGTATAGGCAATAAAACCATTCGAGATCATCGCAATTACGGTGAGCTGGATATTGAAAATATACTTATTAAATCAAGTAATGTGGGCGTGAGTAAATTGGCCATTCAGCTTGGTGGTGAAAACTTATGGGAGCGCTATCAAAGTTTAGGTTTAGGTAAACCTGTAGGAATTGGTTTACCTGGAGAGCATGGCGGAAGCATTGCGGTACTGGCCAATAAGTGGAGCAAGTTGCAAAGCGCGACGCTGTCGTACGGATATGGTTTAGCTGTTACACCCCTGCAATTAGCGCAAGCCTATCAAGTTCTTGCCAATGGCGGTTTAAAGCAGCCTTTAAGCATTATCCACAGGGACGCAGAGGCAGGTGAACAAGTTATTCCAAAGCATATTGCCAATCAGGTTTTAAATATGTTGCAAGGTGTTGTGAGTGCTAAAGGTACTGCGCGTCGTGCCAAGGTAGACGGTTATAAGGTAGCGGGCAAAACAGGGACCTCACATAAGGTCGGACGCGATGGATATGAAGATGATCGTTACTCTGCACTATTTGCCGGTATAGCACCTGTTGATAACCCTAAAATTGTGACTATCGTGGTAGTGGATGATCCATCGGGTCGTGAATACTATGGTGGTGAAGTGGCGGCCCCTGTTTTCTCGCGAGTGACTCAGGCCAGTTTACGTTTATTGAAGATTGCTCCTACGCAGATAGTGGGAAGTTCAGTGGCGGGGGTACATTAATGATTGTTATCAATGCGAATGCCCATGATTTTTTAAGCCCATGGCTAATAGAGTCAACTCATATATCCACAGACCTGAAAAACGTAGAAATTAAAAACTTGTGCTTCGATAGTCGTGAAGTGACTCAAGGTGACGCCTTTGTGGTGATGCCATCTGTGGCGGGTAAACAAGCTGAATACGTTAAAGCCGCTCAAAAAAATGGCGCCTCGTTGCTCATTGCCAGCGAAGATTATGCTTCTTTGTTTAGCGGCCCCTGCGTGCAGGTCCCCAATTTACTTGATGTCATGGGGAGCCTTGTTCATAACACTTTGGGAAGTGCCTGCGAGAATATGTCGGTCATTGGTATTACTGGTACCAATGGCAAGTCATCGATTAGTTTTTATTTGGCGCAGTTACTTAACGAGCTTAAAAAACCGTGTGCGGTGATGGGAACGTTGGGATATGGCGATACTCAGTCACTTACCGAAACGGGCATGACAACGTTGCCCCTAGAGCAACTGCATTTAGCGCTGCAAGAGCTGAGCAGTCAGTATCAAGCTATTGCGATGGAGGTTTCTAGTCATGGCCTAGAGCAGGGGCGTTTGGCGGGTGTGAAATTTAAGGGGGCGGTATATTGCAACTTAAGCCGAGATCATTTGGATTATCATGGCGATATGGCCTCTTACGGTGCCGCAAAAGCCAAATTATTTAACTGGCCTGAGTTAGAGTTTGCGGTCCTTAATAGTGATGATGAATACGTCGATGACATGATTAAGTCGTCCAGCTGTGGGCAGGTTATTTTTTATGGTCAGTCTGAGCGGGCTCACTTAAAATTTAACTTTAAAAAAATTCACAATAAAGGCATGGTGCTTGAATTTAGCTGGCAGGGTCAGTTGTCATCCGTTGAGCTGCCATTATACGGACAATTTAATGCTTACAATGTGGCCGCAGCCGTAGCCACCGCATTGCAATTGGGATTCGATTTCAAAAAAACAATTTTAGCGATGCATGCCCTGCGTGCTGTGCCAGGTAGGATGCAGCAAGTGAATAACGATGCCCATCAACCCTTAGTGCTGGTGGATTATGCACATACACCCGATGCATTGGAGCAGGCACTGCAGGCCGTAAAAGAACATTGTCCAGGTAAAATTTATTTGGTGGTGGGTTGCGGTGGTGACAGAGATGTAGGCAAAAGACCTTTAATGGGCAAAATTGCGCTGCAATATGCAGATAATGTTATTTATACCAGCGATAATCCCCGCACTGAATCCCCCGAGTCCATTTGCATGCAAATGACAGAGCAGTTACCCACAGGCACTTATCAAATAGAGTTAGATCGTAAAGTCGCTATTGAGACAGCCATAATGGCGGCGGGCCCAGCTGACCTTGTGGTCATAGCGGGTAAAGGTCACGAGGACTATCAGGAAGTGAATGGTCGACGCAGTTATTTTAGTGACAAGGCAGTGGCGCAAGCAGCATTAATGTTTAGGAGTAATACATGATAGGTACGGTGCGTTTAGCCGAGGTGGCAGAATTTATTCCGGCCAAACACAGGGGCACCAATGTGCCTTTTCAATTTGTAAGTACTGACACTCGTACGATACAGCCCGGGGATTTGTTCGTAGCGTTAGTGGGTGATCACTTTGACGGCCATAGTTACATCGATTTAGCCGTTGAAAAAGGCGCCTGTGCCGTTGTAGTGAGTAAACCGGTGGAAACAACTGTGCCTTTTTTACTGGTTTCAGACACCACTAAAGCGCTGGGTCGTTTAGCGTTATTTAACCGAGAAAAATTTAATAAAGATGTTGTGGCCGTAACTGGCAGTAGTGGCAAAACCACAGTAAAAGGCATGATGGCCACCTTATTGCGTCAGCAAAATGAAGTGTTGGTTACGCGCGGCAATTTTAATAATCACATTGGCGCACCTATTACCCTTTTACGTTTAAACCAAAACTACGATTACGCCATGCTTGAATTAGGCGCCAGCAGCGAAGGCGAAATAGCGTATATAGCCAATATTACAAAACCGACAGTTGCGATTATTACCAATGCTATGCCTGCTCACTTGCAGGGTTTTGGTGATTTAGAAACCATCGTGCGCACTAAAGGCGAGATTATTGATGCCTTGCCTGATAACGGCACCGCCATTTTAAATGCCGATAGTGAATATTTTGAGCAGTGGTTAACACGAGCTGACAAACTTTCGGTTGTATCGTTTGGTTTAAGTGATAAAGCGGATGTACGTGCAAGCAATATAGAGCTAGATGTCATAGGCTGCTGCAAGTTTACCCTGCATATTGATGAAGCGGCGGCCGAGGTGCATTTACCTGTTATGGGTAAACACAATGTATCAAATGCTTTGGCGTGTGCTGCAGCTTGTACGGCCTTAAAAATGCCCATTCAATTAATAGTATCGGGTTTACAAGCTTTTGAGGGAGTGGAAGGTCGACTACTTGAAAAGAAAGGTTTAGCGGACAGTGTTGTTATTGACGACAGTTACAATGCTAATCCAGCTTCAGTACGTGCCGCCATAGATGTATTAAGTAGCCGCAGTGGTCATAAAATATTTGTGTTGGGGGATATGGGCGAACTGGGTGTTGAAACCCAAATGGCCCACGCAGAAGTCGGTTTATACGCGAATGCCGGGAACATAGATGAGTTATTTACCTTAGGAGAGTTTAGCCGAGGAGCGGCTGACTCGTTTGGAGAAAACGCTCACTGGTTTGCCTCGCATGACAGTTTAGTGAAATTTTTAAAGCGTAAATTAAAAAAGAATGTAACGGTTTTAGTGAAGGGATCACGCAGTGCAAAAATGGATATTGTAGTGAAAGAAATAACCGAACATCAAATCGATAATAAGAAATAAAAACAGGAAAATAAACCATGTTGCTTTGGTTAGGTGAATATTTACAGCAGTTTCACACCGGTTTTGCGGTGGTGAACTACTTATCACTACGTGCCATATTTGCCACGATTACCGCCTTGCTTATAGCATTGTGGTTTGGCCCATATTTGATTCGTAAACTTCAGGAAAAACAAATTGGCCAGTTTGTTCGTGATGACGGCCCACAGTCTCATCTTAGTAAAGCGGGAACGCCTACTATGGGTGGTGTGCTGATATTAATATCCATCGCCATTAGTACGCTTTTGTGGGGTGATTTGGGTAATCATTATATCTGGGTGGTACTGCTAGTTACTATGACCACAGGTGTGGTGGGGTTTGTGGATGATTACCGTAAGGTGGTGCAAAAAAATTCACGGGGTTTACCCGGGCGTTGGAAATTATTTTGGCAAGGTGTAATTGCTTTGACCGCCAGTGTGTATTTGTACGCTAATGCTGCGGGACCGGCAGAAACGGGTTTAATCGTACCTTTCTTTAAAGATGTATTTTTAGACCTTGGATTATTTTACATAGTATTGAGTTTCTTTGTGATTGTGGGCACCAGTAATGCAGTCAACTTAACGGATGGATTAGATGGTTTGGCCATTTTACCCACAGTAATGGTGGGTGGTGCTTTAGGGGCTTGTGCCTACTTAGTGGGTAATGTGAATTTTGCCGAATACTTGTTTTTACCCTACTTAGAAGATGTGGGTGAAGTGGTGGTGTTTTGTGCAGCCTTAATGGGAGCGGGTATTGGTTTTTTATGGTTTAACACGTACCCCGCACAAGTATTTATGGGTGATGTGGGTTCTTTAGCGTTAGGTGCTGCACTGGGTGTGGTCGCGGTAGTTGTTCGCCAGGAAATATTGTTGTTTATAATGGGAGGCATTTTTGTTGCCGAGACCGTTAGTGTTATTTTACAGGTAGCGTCTTTTAAAATGACCGGAAAACGTATCTTTCGTATGGCGCCGTTGCATCACCATTTTGAATTAAAAGGCTGGCCTGAACCTCGGGTTATTGTACGTTTCTGGATTATCACGTTGTTTTTAGTCCTGATTGGCATGGCTACATTAAAGATTCGCTAACACCAAACAATAGATAGGTAGAATAAAACGTTGAGTATTATCACCACAGATCAGCAAATAGTTGTCGTCGGCCTGGGTAAAACTGGGTATTCGGTGATCGCTTTTTTTGTGGCACGCGACATAAATGTAGTGGCCATGGATACCCGTGAGCAGACACCTTTCAGTGGTTTGGTACAAAAAGAATTCCCTCAAGTAAAAGTGTATTTAGGTGGGCTTGTCCAAGGGGTGTTAAATAGCGCCTCAAAAATTGTTGTAAGCCCGGGTTTACCTTTAAGTACACCGGAAATTCAAGTCGCCATTCAGCAGGGTGTGGCGGTGGTGGGTGATATACAAGTGTTTGCAGATTATGCTCGCGCCCCCGTCATTGCTATTACCGGCTCCAATGCTAAAAGCACGGTCACATCTTTGGTAGGATTAATGGCGCAGGATGCGGGTGTAAACGTGGCGATAGGTGGAAATTTAGGAACACCTGCGCTTGATCTGATCGATGACAATATTGAATTGTATGTAATGGAGCTAAGCAGTTTTCAATTGGAAACCACACCCGCTCTTAAGGCCACCGTTGCTACGGTACTTAATGTAAGTCCTGACCACCTAGATCGATACGACAGCTACTTACATTACCACCAAGCCAAGCATAAAATTTTTAACGGCTGCAAAAATGTGGTTGTTAATCGTGATGATGCCTTGTCTGCTCCCATGTTAAAACCGAGTGTTAAAGTCACCTCATTTGGTTTAAGTGAACCCGATTTAAAACAATTTGGCATTATTCAACAGGATTCAAAAGAGTATTTAGCAAAGTTTAATAAGACTTTACTGAATGTATCAACGCTTAAAATTAAAGGCAGTCATAATCGCAGTAATGCGTTAGCAGCATTAGCGCTGGGCGAGGCAGTGGGGTTAGATACAGCCTCTATGTTAGGCACCTTACAGAAGTTTTCGGGCCTTGAGCATAGATGTCAGTGGCTAAAAAACAGTAATGGAGTTGATTATTTTAACGACTCTAAAGGCACAAATGTAGGCGCTACAGTGGCAGCACTTGAGGGACTGGGACCAGATACTCAGGGTGGTATTATATTAATGGCGGGCGGCGTTGCCAAAGATGCCGATTTTTCCCTTATGAAAAGGGCCGTTAAGCAGCATGTCAAAACCCTAGTATTGTATGGGCAAGATAAACACTCTTTGGCACAGGCCCTTGAGGGAACAGCTGAGATTAAATTGGCTACAAGTTTTGATGAGGCATTTAAGTTGTCTAATAGTATTGCACAATCAGGGGATGCCGTTGTGTTGTCTCCAGCGTGTGCCAGCTTTGACATGTTTAAAAGTTTTGAGCATCGCGGGGATTACTTTACTAATCTGGTGGAGGCGTTATGAGTTCCGCTACTCGTACCGCTAAGTCAGAGCCTATTTGGCAAAAAATAGATTTCAAACAGACATTGATAATTGATCGTTCATTAATTTTTGCCGTTATGTTATTGGCCGCCCTAGGTTGGTTAATGGTGACGTCGGCCAGTATGGATTGGTCTGAGCGACATTTTGGTAGCATGTTTCATATTAGTATTCGTCATGGAATATTCTTGTTGCTTGGAGCATCGGCTTGCTGGGTCATGATGCGTATACCATTGGCAATATGGCGGTCGGTTAGTGGTTTGTTAGTGGTGCTGGCACTGATTTTATTGGTCGCCGTGTTAATACCAGGAGTCGGTCGAGAAATAAACGGCAGTATGCGTTGGTTATCGCTGGGCATAATGAACGCTCAGCCCAGTGAATTTGCTAAATTAGCAACAATTTTATATATGGCCAGTTACTTAGACCGACGTCGCGAAGAAGTGCAGTCTAAGTGGTCGGGCTTCATTAAACCGCTATTTATACTGTCTTTATTAGCGATTTTATTATTGCTTGAACCCGATTTTGGCGCAGTGGTGGTTTTGATGTTATCCACACTGGGTTTGTTATTTTTAGGTGGAGTAAAAGCGGGGCAGTTTATTTTAACCGCTCTGGTGGTGGTCGGTTCGTCTGTGGCGATTCTTTTAAGTCAGCCTTATCGATTAAAGCGTTTGACCGGTTTTTGGGAGCCTTGGACTGAAGAAAATGTGTTTGGTAGCGGGTATCAATTAACTCAGAGTTTAATTGCTTTTGGTCGAGGTGAATTTACCGGTGTTGGTTTAGGTAATAGTATTCAAAAATTATTTTACTTGCCTGAAGCTCATACCGATTTTGTATTTGCTATTTGGGCAGAAGAAACAGGATTATTAGGGTGTTTGATCATATTAGGGTTATTTACCTTTGTCTTTTTAAAGGCAATGTCGCTGGGACGCAAAGCCTTTGAAAAAGAACAGTTTTTTGCCGCTTACGTCGCTTATGGTGTCGCTTTGTTAATTGGCTTTCAGGCTTTTATTAACCTTGGGGTTAACGTGGGCTTGTTACCGACTAAAGGTTTGACCTTGCCTTTCATTAGTTATGGTGGATCGAGTTTATTAGCCTGCTGTATCGCTTTAGGTTTGTTATTGAGAGTGCATCATGAAATGGCTGTTCATGGAAAGGGGATGAGTCATGAAAAAAAATAACATATTAGTCATGGCCGGTGGTACTGGTGGTCATGTTATTCCCGCCTTGAGTGTCGCCCGCGAGTTAACCAATAAAGGTTATCAAGTGCATTGGCTGGGCAGTATTAAAGGCATAGAAAATGAATTGGTCGTTGACGCGGGTTACCCACTTCATCGTATTTCTATATCGGGGTTAAGAGGCAGCGGCGCATTAAAACTATTACTGGCCCCTTTGCTTATCATTAAAGCCTTGTGGCAAACCTTTAAAGTATACCGCCAGGTAAAGCCTGTAATGGCGTTGGGGATGGGAGGTTTTGCATCGGGCCCAGGTGGGTTGATGGCTTGGTTGTTAAGAGTGCCATTAGTCGTACATGAGCAAAATGCAGTAGCGGGTTTCACCAATAAAATATTAAGCCGCTTTGCTAAGACGGTTTTGCAGGCATTTGATCAGGCATTTAAAGTCAAAGGCAACTTACACACAGTGGGTAATCCTGTGCGAAATAGTATTATTGAAATTGAAGAGCCTATTAAGCGCCTAGAAAATCGCGAAGGCCCACTAAACGTATTAGTGGTAGGTGGAAGCTTGGGCGCGGTGGCGTTGAATAATGTAATTATTGAAATGATGGCATTACAACAACAAGATGTTGTAAGCATCTGGCATCAAACAGGGGCGCGTAATTTTGACGCTGTAAAGAGCGGTTACGAGTCGGCACAAATTGAAAACGTAAAAATAAGTGCGTTCATAAGTGATATGGCTGGAGCATTTGCGTGGGCTGATGTGGTTATTTGTCGCTCTGGCGCATTAACGGTTTCTGAGTTAATGGCAGCAGGGGTAGCTTCGGTATTGGTGCCTTATCCATTTGCGGTAGATGATCATCAGACGGCTAATGGACAATTTTTAGTGAAACTCGATGGCGCCATTATTTGTCAGCAGGCAGATTTAAGCGCTACGTTATTATTGGAAGAATTAACCCTATTACAAAAAGATCGAAACAGGATTTTACACATGTCCTGTGCGGCTCGATCACAGGCTACGGCCGACTCTGTAAAAGTGGTTACAAATTATTGTATTGAGGCTATAGATGACTGACGAAAACAAAGCAGCACAGCGTTGGGATATACCTGAAATGCGTCGAATTCGCCGTATTCATTTTATAGGTATTGGCGGCGTGGGCATGTGCGGTATTGCCGAGGTGTTATTAAACCAAGGTTACGATATTTCGGGTTCAGATTTACGCCAATCTGCAGCGACAGATCGCCTTACGTCCCTGGGGGCCGAAATATTTTTAGGTCACAAAGCCGATAATGTAGCCACTGTGGATGTTATCGTTGTATCTACCGCGATTAATCGGGAAAACCCTGAAATAAAATACGCCTTAGAAAATAGAATTCCGATTGTACGTCGTGCTGAAATGCTGGCCGAGTTAATGCGCTATCGCCACGGTATAGCCATAGCCGGAACTCATGGTAAAACCACTACCACCAGTTTAGTCGCTTCAATATTGGCCGAAGGGGATAAAGACCCTACATTCGTTATTGGCGGGCGTTTAACCAGTGCGGGTACTAACGCCAAATTAGGTGGTAGCCGATACTTAGTGGCTGAAGCTGATGAATCTGATGCTTCTTTTTTGCATTTGCAGCCTATGGTATCGGTGGTTACGAATATTGAAGCAGATCATATGGATACATATGGTGGTGACTTTAATAAGTTGAAACAAACCTTTATAGAGTTTTTACATAACCTGCCTTTTTACGGTTTGGCCGTATTATGTATCGATGATGAAACCATTAAGGATATTTTACCGGAAGTAAATCGTCCGGTGTTAACGTATGGTTTTGATAAGAGCGCCGATTTTCATGCGGTGGATTTGCAGCAAGATGGCATGTTTACATCATTTACCGCCAAGCGACCAGGTGATAATAAAGACTTAAGAATTAAGTTGCGTATGCCGGGTAATCACAATGTGTTAAATGCTTTGGCGGCTATTGCGGTGGCCAGCGACGAAAAAATAGCCGATGACGCGATCATACGTGCTCTGGAAAAATTCCAAGGTGTAGGGCGTCGTTTTCAGGTGTGTGGTGAGTTTGCACTTAAGACAGGCGAGGTCATGTTAGTAGATGACTATGGTCATCATCCCACTGAAGTTGAAGTCACTATTCAAGCTATTCGTAATGGTTGGCCTGACAAACGCTTAGTGATGATGTTTCAACCACACCGATATAGTCGTACCCGTGACTTATACGAAGACTTTGTACGTGTGCTCAGTGACGTAGATGTTTTGGTCTTACTGGATGTGTACTCCGCCGGTGAAGTGGAAGTACCGGGGGCGGATGGTCGTTCTTTGTGTCGCAGTATTCGTCAGCGTGGCCGAGTAGATCCCATATTTGTTGAACGTGGTGGTGCAGTACAGTCGGTACTAAAGGATATCCTACAGCCTGGCGACCTATTAATTACTCAGGGTGCAGGTGACGTAGGTGTTATCGCGATTGAGTTGGCTCAAGCGTTACCGGGTCTGTTGGAGTCTATGAATGACTAACGCACGTGCTCAAACAGTTGGTAAGGTGGCCGTATTACTGGGCGGAGAAAGCGCTGAACGTGAAGTGTCTTTGCGTTCAGGTGATGCTGTATATAAAGCACTCATTGCTCAAGGTATCGACGCTGTAAAAGTAGATACTAAAGACAATTTAATTAAGCAACTCGATGCCTATAATTTTGATGTGGCGTTTATCGCATTACATGGTGTCGGCGGTGAAGACGGTCGAGTGCAAGGCTTGCTGGAATTTTATGGCCTGCCATATACCGGCAGTGGTGTTAAGGCCAGTGCTATATGTATGGACAAGTGGCGAACAAAACTTATTTGGCAAAGCCTTCAACTGCCCACTCCTAAATTTGAACAAGTAGGGACGCTTGAGTCGTTAAATACATTTGCGACTGTAGCGGGTTATCCGCTGATGGTTAAGCCAGCATTGGAAGGATCAAGCATTGGTATTAGTAAGGTACTTGAAGCAGCCCAGTTACCGGCTGCGTTTGATTGTGCCAGCAAAACGAACTCCCCCGTTATGGTTGAACAGTTTGTCAGTGGCAAAGAATACACAGTCACCATATTGGATGGCATTGCGTTGCCTGCTATTCAACTGAAGCCGGCCAACGATTTTTACGATTACGAAGCTAAGTATCTTCAAGATGATACTGAATACTTAATACCTTGTGGTTTGTCGGATAAAAAAGAGCAAGAGCTGCAGACTTTAGCACTGCAAGCATTTGTGGCATTGGATTGTCATGGCTGGGGTCGAGTCGATTTTATGCAGGATGAAAACGGTGAGTTTTGGTTGATTGAAGCGAATACGGTACCGGGTATGACGGACCACTCGTTAGTGCCTATGGCCGCTAAAGCTGCCGGTATTAGCTTTGAACAATTAGTGTTGAAAATCTTGCAGGCATAACGAGGCGTGAAAATGAAAGCCAAGGGTGCGGTAAGAAATAAAAAAAGCCGCGAATCGTTCATAAAAATGGATTGGATAGGTTATTTAAAACCGGTATCCCTAGTGGTAACAATTAGCTGTATTTTAATATCGGTAGTGCTCTTGATCATGCAGTTGGTTAATAAGGACATTACCGAACTTAAAATTGACGGTCCCTTTAAACATGTTTCACAAAGTCAGATTCGATCTGAACTGGAAGGTATTTTTCCAGCGGGCTATATCACGCTAAATGTTGAAGATGTGGTTGAGCAGTTATTGGCTATGCCCATGGTATCGCAAGTAGAGGCAGAAAAAGTTTGGCCAAATACCTTAAAGCTAACCATGCACGAAGAAAAGCCGGTGGCTATTTGGAATCAAAAAAATATGTTGAGCCAAATGGGAGAAATCTTGCCTTTGGCATTGGCTCAATTACAATTGCCACAATTAAACGGGCGCTTGGGTGAAAGCCGAATCGTCATGCAGCATTACCAATTGTTTAATCATTGGGGCAAAAGGCATCAGTTAGCATTGCAGGCGTTAAACAATACGGCGTCAGGTTGGCAGTTGATTTATGAAAATGATTTTCAAATATGGTTAGATAGTGCGCAGGCCATGCAAGGTTTGCAGCAATTAGAAGATGTATTGTATCAATTTGATATTGAGCGGATCCATCGTATAGATTTGCGTTACGAACAAGGATTCTCCGTGGCTTGGAAAGAAAAAGAGCCAGTCGTGGGGCAGGGATAAAGAGATAATAATATGAACGCAGCTGCAGATAACAAATTGATTGTTGGCCTGGATATCGGTACCTCAAAGGTGGTGGCGATTGTCGGCGAAGTGTCTTTGGATGGCAGTATTAAGGTGGTTGGGTTGGGTAGCCACCCTTCTCGCGGCCTTAAAAAAGGTGTGGTCGTCAATATTGAAAGCACTGTTCAATCGATTCAGCGAGCGATTGAAGAAGCTGAGCTTATGGCCGGTTGTCGAATACATTCGGTTTATGCCGGCATTGCGGGCAGCCACATCCGTGCGATGAATAGCCATGGCATCGTGGCCATTAAAGATCGAGAAGTGCAGCAATCTGATTTAGAGCGAGTGATTGATGCGGCAAAAGCGGTGGCCATTCCAGCGGACCAGCGAATATTGCATGTATTGCCTCAAGAATACGTGATTGATATGCAAGAAGGCATTAAAGAACCAATAGGCATGGCGGGTGTACGCCTCGAAGCCAAAGTGCATATGGTGTCTGGTGCGTTAAACGCGGCACAAAATATTGAGAAATGTGTGCATCGCTGTGAATTAGAGCTGGACGACATAATTCTTGAGCAGTTGGCCTCTAGTTATGCGGTGTTAACCGATGATGAAAAAGAGTTGGGTGTCTGCATGGTAGACATAGGTGGAGGTACCACGGATATTGCTATATTTACCGAGGGATCTATCCGTCACACCGCCGTTATACCCATAGCGGGCGATCAGGTGACCAATGATATTGCCATGGCGTTGCGCACACCTACTCAGCATGCTGAAGAGATTAAAATTAAATATGCGTGTGCGTTAACACAATTGGCCGGTGCTGATGAATTAATAAAGGTACCCAGTGTCGGAGAGCGACCGCCGCGTAATTTATCGCGCCAAGCATTGGCTGAAGTGGTGGAGCCTAGATACGAAGAATTATTTACGCTTATACAGGCAGAATTACGCCGCAGTGGTTTTGAAGACATGATTGCTGCCGGAGTCGTGTTAACCGGTGGTACTTCAATGATGGAAGGTGCTGTGGAGCTTGCAGAGGAGATATTTCATGTCCCTGTAAGGTTAGCTAAACCTTTGGGCGTTGAAGGCCTTAGTGACGTGGTGGCTAACCCCATTTATGCAACGTCAGTAGGGTTATTGGTTTACGGTGCTAAGCATCAATTGGGCGAATTGGTTTTCGCTAGAAAAAAAGAAACTCCCTTGAGTTTCTTTGCAAGTGTAAAAAATTGGATTAAAGGGAACTTTTAATATTTAATAGGCGCTAATGATAGAAGTAACGCGCCTGTCAAATAATAATAAGGAGAAGGGCGATGACTCAAAGAGATAGCGATATGTTTGAACTAGTAGACGAGCCTCAGCACACTGCCATAATTAAGGTAGTGGGAGTTGGTGGTGGTGGCGGCAACGCTGTGGAACATATGGTCGGTAACCATGTTGATGGTGTGGATTTCATTTGTGCCAACACCGATTCACAGGCGCTTAAAAATATGTCAGCACGCTCTGTGTTGCAGTTGGGGTCAACTGTTACTAAAGGGTTGGGTGCTGGTGCAAATCCTGAAGTAGGTCGTCAGGCTGCTATGGAAGATCGTGAACGTATCGCTGAAGCTTTGAGTGGCGCAGATATGGTGTTTATCACTGCCGGTATGGGTGGTGGTACCGGTACAGGAGCTGCTCCAGTGGTTGCCGAGGTAGCACAGGAGCTGGGTATTCTTACCGTGGCCGTTGTGACTAAGCCGTTTCCTTTTGAAGGCCGTAAACGCAGTAAACTGGCCGAAGGTGGTTTGACCGAGTTGGCAAAACACGTGGATTCTTTAATTACGATTCCCAATGAAAAGCTATTGGCTGTATTAGGTAAAAATACTTCTCTACTAGATGCCTTCTCTGCCGCAAACGATGTGTTGCTAGGTGCGGTACAGGGCATTGCAGATCTTATTATTCGCCCAGGTATGATTAACGTGGATTTCGCCGATGTGCGCACCGTTATGTCTGAAATGGGCCAAGCCATGATGGGCACAGGTGTTTCAACCGGTGAAAATCGAGCTCGTGAAGCCGCTGAAGCCGCTATTCGCAGCCCATTGCTGGAAGATGTGAACCTGGAGGGTGCACGCGGTATTCTGGTTAATATTACTGCGGGTACTAACCTTTCTTTGGGAGAATTCACTGAAGTAGGTGATGCCATTGAGGAGTTCTCATCAGAAGACGCTACTATTGTTGTAGGTACCGTTATAGATGAAAGCATGACCGAGGAGCTTCGTGTAACCGTTGTGGCCACGGGTCTGGGCAGTTTTGAAAGCGCCCCAAAAAAAGTAATTGATAATACGGTGACTAAGCCCGATGGCACGCTTGATTATAAAAAATTAGAGCGTCCAACTGTATCTCGCCAGGTAAATACACAGCCTGTAGAAGCGGCTCGAGTGAATACTGACTCTAGTAAAGATATGGATTATTTAGATATCCCAGCATTTTTGCGCCGACAGGCGGATTAGTGCGGGGCTGGTCAAATTGGAATTTGGCGTTATAATAGCCAATCGTAGTACGTTTGAGTAAGTGAAGTGTGATGATAAAGCAATGTACCCTTAAAAATACCATAAGAGCCACAGGAATTGGTTTACATTCAGGCGAGAAGGTTTATTTAACCTTGCGTCCAGCGCCTGTAGATTCAGGGGTTATCTTTGTTCGTACTGACCTTGAACCGGCAGTAGAGATCAAGGCGAAAGCCCTAAATGTAGGGGATACCACTCTTGCCACTACCTTAACCAGTGGTGATGTTCGAATATCTACCGTTGAACATTTGTTATCGGCCATGGCTGGACTGGGCATCGATAACGCCTATGTAGAATTAAGTGCTGCTGAAGTGCCTATTATGGACGGCAGTGCCGGGCCATTTGTCTTTTTGCTGCAGTCAGCGGGCATTGAAGAGCAAAATAAAGCCAAGCAATTTATACGTATTACTAAGCCTGTAACGGTTACTGACGGCGATAAGTCTGCAAGTTTTCAGCCTTATAGCGGCTTTAAAGTAAGCTTTACCATTGAATTTGACCATCCGTTATTCAATGGTGATAACCAGATGGCCAGTTTAGATTTCTCCACGACTTCTTTTGTTAAAGAAGTGAGCCGTGCACGTACATTCGCCTTTATGCGTGACGTTGAGTATTTACGCTCTCAAAATCTTGCCTTAGGTGGCAGTGTGAATAACGCTATCGTAGTGGATGACTACCGTGTGTTGAATGAAGACGGTTTACGATACGATGATGAATTTGTTAAACACAAAATATTAGATGCGGTAGGTGACCTTTATTTGTTGGGTCATAGCCTTATTGGAGAATATATTGGTGTGAAATCCGGTCATGGGTTGAACAATCAATTACTAAGAGCCTTATTAGAACAAGTAGATTGCTGGGAGTTTGTGTCATTTGAAGATGAAAAAATGGCCCCCATCTCTTATGCTAAGCCGGTCTCAGCCGTTTAATTACAGAATACGTTGTTATTATTGATTATGGTTTCAGGGTGTTAAGTTCAGTAATCCTGTGAATTAAGTCTCATTATTGAGGCTTAATTCGTCTAAACTTATAATTAATGAATACTAAATAGGGCGCTTACGTGAATATTATTATTGTTGGTCAGCGCCACGGTCGCTCTAAGACTTTTTCTTTGGGGCCTGTGGCCCGTTTGTCTTTGACACTTATGCTAGCGGTCTTGCCTTTCTCTATGGGCGCAGCTGGCTACTACCTTACTATGATGTTGGCTGACGAGGGTCTATTCGACCCAGAAACAGCCAAAGCCTGGCAGCAAGACCTAACTCAGCAACGCGACGAATTGGACAAAATACGTGCTCATACTGGCGATCAGTTAGTTGGCTTGACTCAGCGTATGGCACAACTTCAAGCTCGCTTGACCCGTTTAGATGCCTTAGGTGAGCGATTAATAGATCGATCTAAACTTGATAAAGGCGAATTTAATTTTGGCAGCTTACCTGCTATTGGTGGCCCATCTCGTCATGAAGTAGGCTCTGTCTATCAAGCACCTGACATCATCACGGTTTTAGATGAGCTCAGTGAGCAAATAGATAATCGTGAGCAACAGCTTGAAGTACTTGATAGTATTTTGGGTGCTAAGAAAATTACCAGTGATACGTTTGTAGCGGGCCTGCCTATTAAAAAAGGTTGGATGTCGTCTCGGTATGGTATGCGTACAGACCCCTTTACAGGTCGCTTGGCTTGGCATGCGGGCGTAGATTTCGCGGGTAAAAATGGATCAGACATAGTATCGGTAGCGTCAGGCGTCGTGACATGGTCTTCTAAACGCTATGGTTATGGCCTATTGGTTGAAGTTAACCATGGTAATGGCTATAAAACGCGTTATGCCCACTGCGATGAATCCAAAGTAAAAGTAGGTGATGTAGTCCGTAAAGGTGAAATACTCGCCTTAATGGGCAGTAGTGGTCGCTCAACAGGCCCTCATGTACATTTTGAAGTTTACAAAAATGGTCGTACCGTCGACCCAGCTTCGTATATTCATCGCACTCGCCGATAAAATTAATCCTTTCTCTGTACAGGTAAGCCGTTAATATACGGCTATATCTGTGTTCGTCTTAAATAAAAAATCAATAACAACTAATAAAGAATTCTCTCATGTTCATGCAAGTGTTAACCAAGGTACTTGGTAGTAAAAATCAACGCGAATTAAAGCGTCTAGGCAAGATAGTTATAGACGTTAATGCCTTTGAAGCGGATATGCAGGCTTTAAATGACGACGACCTAAAAGCTAAGACTCAAGAGTTTCGTGAACGCATAATTAAAGGTGAAACCCTAGACCAGCTATTACCAGAAGCATTTGCGGCTATTCGAGAAGGCAGTCAGCGTGTTATGGGTATGCGCCATTTTGATATGCAGCTAGTGGGTGGTATGACACTGCATAACGGCAAAATTGCTGAAATGCGTACCGGTGAAGGTAAGACCTTAGTCGCTACTTTGGCGGTTTACCTAAATGCGCTATCGGGCAAAGGTGTTCATGTAATTACCGTGAACGATTACCTGGCAGAGCGTGATGCGAACTGGATGCGCCCTTTATATGAATTTATGGGTTTGAGTGTTGGTATTGTTATCTCAGGCCTAGAGACAGCTCAAAAGAAAGCCGCTTATGCGGCAGATATTAGCTATGGCACCAACAATGAATTTGGTTTTGATTATTTACGGGACAACATGGCGTTGTCAGTAGATGAGCGTGTACAACGCGGCGTATCGTTTGCGGTGATTGATGAAGTGGATTCCATTTTAATCGATGAAGCACGTACACCGTTGATTATTTCGGGTGCGGCCCAAGACAGTTCGGCCATGTATAAGCAGATTAATATATTGGTACCCAAGCTTATTGAGCATAAAGAACTAGAAGAAGGGGTTGTTGAGCAAGAAGGGCACTTTGTCATTGACCTTAAGAGCCGTACTGTAGAGCTTAACGAAGCTGGTCACGAAGTCGTGGAAGACATGTTAGTTGAAGCCAAGTTATTGGAAGAAGGGGACAGTTTGTACTCCCCAAGTAACTTGTTGATGTTGCACTTTGTACACGCCGCTTTACGAGCGCACTCTTTGTATAACCGAAATGTCGATTACATCGTACAAAATGGTCAAGTGGTTATCGTTGATGAACACACTGGTCGTACGATGGTGGGTCGACGTTGGGGGGAAGGTTTACACCAAGCTATTGAAGCTAAAGAAGGGGTAAACATTCAGAACGAAAGTCAGACCCTAGCATCAACTACTTTCCAGAATTATTTCCGACTATACGGCAAGCTATCTGGCATGACAGGTACCGCTGATACAGAAGCCTTCGAATTTAACGAAATTTATGGTTTGGATGTAGTGGTAATACCAACCAACTTAGATGTCGCCCGTATTGATTTCAATGATCTAGTGTTTCTTACCGAAGCAGAGAAATACGAAGCAGTTATTGAAGAAATCCAAGAAGTGACGGCTTTAGGGCGACCTGTTTTAGTGGGTACCGCAAGCATTGAAACCAGTGAGTTAATTTCTAACGCACTGAAACAAGCCAAAATTAAACACAGCGTACTAAACGCTAAACACCACTCCAATGAAGCGCAAATAATTGCCGATGCTGGTCGCCCTGGTATTGTTACTATTGCGACGAACATGGCGGGTCGTGGTACAGATATTAAGCTAGGCGGTAATCTAGACCTAGAACTTGAAAGCCTAAAAAAACCGAACGATGAAAAAATTGCAAAAATCACAGCTGATTGGAAAGAGCGCCATGATACGGTTTTGAGTGCCGGTGGTTTACATATTATTGGTACTGAACGCCATGAAAGCCGACGTATAGATAATCAACTACGTGGTCGTTCGGGTCGACAAGGTGATGCAGGCTCTTCTCGTTTTTTCCTTTCTTTGGAAGACAACTTGATGCGCATCTTTGCCAGTGATCGTACTCGTAAACTAATGCAAGCATTGGGCATGAAAGACGGCGAAGCTATTGAGCATCGCATGGTGTCGAACGCCATCGAAAAAGCTCAGCGTAAAGTTGAAGGACGTAATTTCGATATTCGTAAGCAGTTACTTGAATACGATAATGTCGCCAGTGATCAGCGACGTGTAATTTACCAGCAACGTAATGAGATATTAGAGGCGGCCACAATTGAATCCACCATCACTAATATTCGTGAAGATGTTATTAACGAAAGCATTAGTGAATTCATTCCGCCACAAAGCATGGTTGAACAATGGGATGTTGACGGTTTAGAGAAGTCACTTGAAACAGAATTTTCTACACCCATACCAGTTCATCAGTGGCTTGAAGAAGATAAATCGTTATACGAAGAGACTTTACGCGAGCGTATTGCTAAATTGTTAAATGAAAATTATTTAGCAAAAGCCACGCAGGTGGGTGAGGAAATGATGCGTAACTTTGAAAAACGCATTATGTTGCAAATCATCGATCATCAGTGGAAAGAACATCTAGCCACTATGGATCACTTGCGTCAGGGTATTCATTTGCGCGGCTATGCTCAGAAGAATCCAAAGCAGGAATATAAGCGTGAGTCGTTTGATTTGTTCAAGCAATTACTTCATGAAATCACACATGAAACCGTTCGTTATTTATCTCAGGTTCAATTTGTTCGTGACGATGAAGTGGAGCGCATGGAAGAAAAGGCTCGATCTCAGGCTGCTTCTCAAAATATGCAGTTTGAACATGAAGCAGCGTCTTCTTTAACAGATGGCTTACCTGAAAACACAGCTGAAGGTGAACAGGGCGAGCCTATTACTCAGCCGTTTGTTCGTGACAGTAAAAAAGTGGGCCGCAACGATCAGTGCCCATGTGGCTCGGGTAAAAAATTCAAACAGTGTCACGGTAAACTGGCTTAAATTCTAAGTTCAGTTTTAACAGTGAATGAACAACATTATAGGTGGGCTTTTGCCCACCTTAATTATTTTAGGAAGAGAGAAAATGTCGGTAAATTTGTCTGTTTTTGATGCGTTTCATCAGATAAACGGTTTGAAAATTGGTTTTAGCAATGCAGGAATCAAGCAAACCGAGCGACAAGATTTAGTGGTGTTCGAATTAGCCGATACAGCCACGACCGCCGGCATTTTTACTCAAAATGCTTTTTGTGCAGCTCCGGTACAAATTTGCAAAGCCCATCTAGAAAAAAGTAAAACTCAATATCTAGTGATTAATACCGGCAATGCCAATGCGGGTACCGGTAAAGCAGGTTACCAGGATGCCGTGGCAATTTGCCAAGCACTAGCTGATGTTAAAGGGGTAGATGTAACCAGTGTATTGCCATTTTCAACCGGAGTTATAGGTGAGCGTCTACCGCTGGAAAAAATTACAGCCGCTATTCCTAGTGCGCTTAAAAATTTAGATTCAAAAAACTGGTTTGAAGGCAGTCGCGGTATTATGACGACCGACACTCAACCAAAGGGCACCTCTACCCAGTTTGAATATATGGGTAATACTTTTAGTATCTCTGGCATGTCTAAAGGGGCAGGAATGATCATGCCTAATATGGCCACTATGCTTGGTTTTATCGCAACCGATGCAAAAGTGAGTAAGGAAATATTACAGAGTATTTGTTTAGAGTTAGGTGGCAAGTCATTCAATCGCATCACCATCGATGGCGATACCTCTACCAATGACTCATGCATGTTGATGGCTACAGGCACAAATGGACAGTCAGAGCTTACAAATATAGATGACCCTTTTTATGACGTATTAAAGGCAGAGCTGGAAAAAGTATTTATTTATTTGGCGCAGGCGATCGTTCGTGATGGGGAAGGGGCCACCAAATTTGTCAGCATTAATGTCAGTGGTTGTGGTAATAATCAAGAAGCCCTTGATGTCGCTTATACGGTTGCCCATAGCCCGTTGGTTAAAACCGCGTTGTTTGCATCAGATGCCAATTGGGGTCGTATTCTTGCGGCGGTGGGTCGCAGTGGAGTACCTAATATTAACGTTGATGATATTCAGATTCACCTTGATGATGTGTGTATTGTTAACAATGGTGCTCGTGCTGAAACATATAGCGAAGAGGCCGGTAGTAAGGTCATGGCTCAGGCAGAGATAAATATAAATATTAATATGGGGCGTGGTGATTGCAGTGAAACGGTTTGGACGACCGATTTATCTCATGACTACGTCAGTATTAACGCTGATTACCGTAGTTAAGGTAATGAAACCTCTTAATAAAGTGATTAAAGTAGTAGCTGCAGCCATTTTATCTAAATGCGGGCAGCAAGTGTTTATCGCAAAGCGTAAAGCTAGCGCCCATCAGGGCGGGCTTTGGGAATTTCCTGGTGGCAAGATTGATGCTGGCGAAACAGCAAGCGTCGCGCTACACAGAGAGCTTAAAGAAGAGATTGCTATTGCAGTGCACTCTTCAGAGCCGCTAATTAAGTTAAGCCATGACTATGGTGACAAATGTGTTGAATTAGACGTGTATAAAGTCACTGCGTTTACGGGTGAAGCGACAGGGGCTGAAGGTCAAGAAACTC
>JAPYOO010000685.1 GCA_029938135.1 Bermanella sp.
AAAATCCTGCGATAAAAATTATCGACACGGCCTCTATTGACCTAAATGAAATTATCGAACACATCCAGATTGCCCATAAAAACAATCAAGATGTGGCGCGTATTCATTCTGGTGATCCGTCGGTTTATGGGGCCATAGGTGAGCAGATACGTCGCCTGCAACAATTAAACATAGAGTTCGAGATTATTCCCGGCGTCACGGCTACCTCAGCCTCGGCGGCCTGGTTAGGTAAAGAACTTACTCTGTCCGGTGTATCTCAAAGTATTATCATGACTCGATATGAGGGCAAGACACCTTTCCCTGAACGTGAACGTTTACCGGCCTTAGCGCAAAGTGGTGCGACCCTGGCCATTCATCTTGGGGTGACTCGCATTCATAAAATAGTTGAAGAACTCATTCCCCATTATGGTGAAAATTGTCCGGTGGCGGTGTGTTATCGCACCTCATGGCCAGACCAAGACAAGGTAGTAGGTACCTTAAAAAACATAGTGGAAAAAG
The DNA here is from genome assembly GCA_029938135.1 of Bermanella sp. Lineage (GTDB taxonomy): Bacteria > Pseudomonadota > Gammaproteobacteria > Pseudomonadales > Oceanobacteraceae > Bermanella. The sequence continues at coordinate 499 of JAPYOO010000685.1, forward strand.
TTCGTCATAAAAAGTTCACCCGCACATCTCTTATTTTAGTGGGCCATGTTTTACAAACACAAACCTTTGATGACTCTTATCTTTACGATAAAGACAAGGCCCACGTTTATCGGCCCAAGGTTAAGCCTAAACTTGCCCGAACTGTGAAACGTTAATCACAAAAATTATTACTATTAAAATGGATGTTTAACTATGAAACTCAACAAAATTCCTGCCACGATCGTAACGGGTTTTCTAGGCAGTGGTAAAACCACGTTATTGTCTAATGTATTAAAACAAGCAGCAGGAAAACGCATCGCCGTGATCGTTAACGAGTTTGGTGAGCTGGACATAGACGCTGACTTGTTGCGTTCTTGCCCTCTGGATTGTGAAGATGAAGGTGCAGAATTATTATCAGGTGACACTTCATTAAAAGGCGAAGGGGGCATTTACGAATTGGCCAATGGTTGCATCTGCTGCACGGTGGAAGAAGAGTTTTTACCCGTCATGCAACAATTGGTGGCCC
>JAPYOO010000686.1 GCA_029938135.1 Bermanella sp.
CAAACCCGTACACCCGATGCTCACTTCTTAACCGAAGCGCGTTACAAGGGTACTAAAGCTTGTGTAATCACATCTGATTACTCTGAAGCGTCTAAGTTTGCCGATGATTGGTTAGCACCTAAACAGGGTACTGATGCAGCCTTGGCCATGGCCTTTGGTCACGTCATCATTAAAGAATTCCACGTAGACAAGCAAACCGAATATTTCACTGAATACCTTCGTGAAAAATCCGATATGCCTAACCTGGTTATGCTTGATAAAGATGGCGATAACTATATTCAAGGTCGCTTCTTACGTGCTGCTGACTTGGCCGATAACCTTGGCGAAGACAACAACCCAGAATGGAAAACCATCGGTGTTAACGATGCAAACGACGAACTTGTTTCTCCAAACGGTTCTATCGGTTACCGCTGGGGCGAAAAAGGCAAGTGGAACACGCTTCAACTAGACGGTAAAACAGGCAAAGACATTAAGCTTAAAATCAGCTTAAAAGAAAGCCATGACGAAATCGTATCAGTTGGTTTCCCTTACTTTGCCACTGCGCAAAACGAACACGAACATAAATACTACGACCACACCGAGCATGATGAAGTATTGCAGCGTAACATTCCGGTTAAGCGCATTACTTTAGCCAACGGCGAAACCGCTCTTGTTACCACTGTATTTGACTTAACTGTAGCCAACTACGGCGTTGATAACGGTTACGGCGGCGAAAACGTAGCTAAGTCTTATGAAGACGACGTGCCTTACACTCCAGCATGGCAGCAACGTGTTACTGGCGTTGATCCTAAGTTAGTTGTAAAAGTGGCTCGCGAATTCGCAAGCACTGCAGAAAAAACACGCGGTCGCTCTATGGTTATCGTAGGTGCTGCATTGAATCACTGGTACCACATGGATATGAACTACCGTGGCCTAATCAACATGTTGATGTTGTGTGGTTGTGTGGGTCAGTCTGGTGGCGGTTGGGCTCACTATGTTGGGCAAGAAAAACTGCGTCCAC
>JAPYOO010000687.1 GCA_029938135.1 Bermanella sp.
TTTGATAATGCCAAGGGTATTATCCAATTCCCAGAATCCCCCCTGTCTGACATAGGTGTTATACAAGCTGAAAAATTAGCGCGCCGATTAGCAAGTAGTAATATTACAAAGATAATCGCAAGTGATTATGCACGAGCTCAGAAAACCGCAATACAGGTCAGTAGCACAACCGGTATTAAGGTTGAATATAACCCGTTATTAAGAGAACAAAACTTTGGTGATTACCGTGGTCAGTCTTATGCCGATTTAGGTATCAATTTGTTTGCTAAAGATTTACCGGTACCGAATGGCGAAACGTGGCCGATATTTTGTGACAGAGTGGCCCTTGCTTGGCAAGACATCACAACTTTAAGCCAAGAATGTGAAGGGGATTTGTTAATAGTTAGCCATGGCTTTGTATGTAAAGCGTTACTGGAAAATCATTTAACGCTACCTAGTAACATTACAAGTCAATCCAGTTACCACAATACTGCACTAACCCAAGTGGAAGGAAAATTTCCCTGGCGTGTTGAGTTATTAAATTGCAGCGCACACTTAGATCAATAAGTTATTTGTGATTTTAACAAAACGTTACATATTTAAACTGACGCGCCTCCCCTAAGACAATCATTGAACTTAGAGCCTTAATCACTTTAGAAAATGTACTATAACAATCGATTTACGCTAAAAATGTTCTGCAAATTTTAACGAATATTAAGAATTTATTATGCTAATATTAGGCGCAGTTATTCTATGAGCAGAGTCCAATATCGCGCTCATTTGCACATATTCAAGAGTCATAACACGAGACAACAATAGGCATGATGGATAAGGGAACAGATATCGCCACAGGTTTTGGTCCGCTGCTAAAGTTTTGGCGAGGTGTGCACGGTTTATCACAAGAAACCCTAGCCCTGTGCGCCGAGTCTTCCACCCGTCACATCAGTTGCCTAGAAAACGGCAAGGCCCACCCCAGTCGCTTAATGGTATTAAAACTGGCCGAAGTGCTGGAACTGGGCGA
>JAPYOO010000240.1 GCA_029938135.1 Bermanella sp.
GTAAGTTCACGTGATCCTTTTGTATTTAAAGAGTTTTATTTTAAAGCTAAAAGTGAACGCCTAAGCCTAGCGCTTTACCAAAGTAATACCCGTAATAAACAATTTTATGTTTCGGGTTTTGTATCCAATGGACCTAATCTACTAGAGAGTAATAGTCAGTTTATAGACCTTAAATATAAGCAACCATTAACGCCTAATCTAACGCTTAACAGTAAACTATCGTTATCGCAAAAACGTCTTGATATCGCCGCTTTGATCTCTCCTTCGTTACCGCCTAATGAACTAGGTATAAAGGGGGAAATAGAAGAACAAGAACCGCAGGCCGAAATTTCGCTGAGCTTTATTGGTGATAACGGCTCTAAGGTGTTAGCCGGAGTTGAGTGGAGACGGCCCAAAATAATCGACAGTGACGCCAATTTATTTGGAATCTCTGATGTGTACTTGTCCCAAGCCCCGTTAACGCATCGCACCATTTATGGTTTGTTTGTACAGCAGCAAGGGGATATTAATAAACAGCTGCATTATGTGTGGGGTCTGCGCCAAGATGACTACAGTAATTTTGGTGGGCACCTAAGCCCACGAGGCGCGCTGATATGGGATTACCAAGAGGGCCATACCTTAAAGTGGTTGTATGGTGAGTCGTTCCGCGCCCCTAGTCGCGGTGAAACCGATGTGCAAAATAGCGCCGCTATTGTAGCCAACCCAGATTTAATACCGGAAGTGGCGCGCACCACAGAATTTATTTGGCAAAATCGTGGGTTAAAGAATTTTTTAACAGGCACGCTATTTTATACCGAGCTGGCAGATGTTATTAGCAATGCCCAAACCACCCCCATAGAACGATACAACAGCGGCCATGAAAAGCTGGCGGGTATGGAGCTTGAGTGGCACCGCCAGTGGAGTCGACAATTTAGTAGTAGGGTGAATGCCAGTTGGGTATTTGTCGGGCCTAGCAATGTAAACAGCGAGGCTGAAATATTTGCCGGTGCAAGCCTTGTATACCAAAATAATCAATTTAGCGCCGCCCTAATGGTTAATCATCACTCCAGTAAACAAGATGTTTATGTGGATAACACGGTCGATGTGGTGCGCCATGTGCCTAGCCGCAGTTTTATAGATGCACATTTTTCACGATTTTTCCCCCATGACTTAGAGCTGTATTTACATATTAATAATTTAAGTGATGAGCGTTACAACAGTGTCTCGCAAAGAGCGGGCAACTCTGTTGGGGTGCCCAGCCGTGGCATAGAGTTAATGACCGGCCTGCGCTGGCAGTACTAGGGGGTTACGTTTTGCTTATTTGTAATATGCGGGTGTATAAAATCCTAGCAGTTCACTGTGTAGGGGTTACAAATTTTACAAAATAGTCTGGTATAGTGATGGCCTAAAGTAGGTTATGGAATATCAGACGTTATGCAGGACTTGGACGATTTAAATTCAGTGGTGGCGCATGGACTGCCCATCATCGTGATCGAAAGCTATGAAGAAGCTAGGGCTCTTGAGTTATTAACCCGCCTTGCCATTAAGCGCACTATGAGTATGTATCACTGGACCTTAAGTGATGGTTTAAAGCGCAGTCAATTTGGTGAAGAACCCAATAGCGAAGGCACCAAAAAACCCTTAGAAGTATTACGTCACATCAAGCAAACCACCACTGAAGGTTTGTATGTATTATGTGATATGCATCCGTTCTTAGAAGAACCCTCTGTTGTGCGCCTATTAAAAGACATTGCCATAAGCGGTGATATGTCCAATAAAACCGTGGTGTTATTAAGTTATAAAATTGATATTCCACCCGAAGTAAGCCGCTTATCTGCGCGTTTTAAATTTAAACTACCAGGGGAAACCCAGCTCATGAAACTCATACAAGATGAGGCACGAGCGTGGGGGAAAGAAACCCGACAACGGGTTAAAACCGATGCGGCTACCTTAAAGCAGCTTATTCAGCATCTTAAAGGCGTGACCATTTCAGACGCTAGGCGTTTAATTCGTGGTGCCATTGCCGACGACAACGCCATTACCGAATCGGATTTACCGCAAATTAATAAAGCCAAATTTGAACTCATGGACATGGAATCGGTGTTGGCCTATGAATATCAAACGGCACAATTTAATGAAGTAGCCGGTCTTAAGCATTTAAAAAAATGGTTAGATATTCGCAAAAACGCTTTTACCCAAGAAGATTCAAATCTACGCCCCAAAGGCCTATTGCTGTTGGGTGTACAGGGCAGCGGTAAGAGCTTAGCCGCCAAGGCCATTGCCGGCACTTGGCATTTACCCTTGTTGCGTTTAGACATGGGCGCCATGTACAACAAATTTTTTGGTGAAACCGAGCGTAACCTAAGAGATGCGTTAGCCTTGGCGGACATGATGTCCCCCTGTGTTTTATGGCTGGATGAAATTGAAAAGGGCCTAGGAACGGACTCTAACGACAACGGCGTATCGCAAAGAATACTGGGCACGTTATTAACCTGGATGAGTGAGCGTAAAACCCCCGTTTTCATGGTGGCCACTGCCAACGATATTCAAAAAATGCCACCAGAGTTAGTACGTAAAGGGCGTTTTGATGAAGTATTTTTTGTGGATTTACCCAAAGACGATGTGCGTAAGGAAATTTTTGAAATTCACCTTAATAAGCGTGACATTGATCCTAAATCGTTAGATTTAAGTGCATGTGTGGTCTTTAGTGAAGGCTTTAGTGGTGCCGAAATTGAACAAGCCGTAGTGTCGGCGATTCACGTAGCGCAGGCGCAAGATTGCGGAGTGAATGCAGACTTTATTGTTGAAGAGTTAAATCGTACTCAGCCGTTGTCGGTACTGATGGGCGAGAAGCTTGATGACTTACGTGCGTGGGCACATGACAGAACAGTATTAGCCGATTAAATCAGGCTACTTATACAAGGGTGCGCACATGCACGCCCTTGTATTCGTGCTCACTGATGCATTCAAAACGTCGATCACCAGGAGAGCCGCGTTTACCCCCACGTCTATTACTGTTTAAGGCGAGGCTGCGGCAGTTGTTCTTTTTTGCAGGTACCACTGGGCCGTTAAGCTGTACCACTTCGGCAGACTCAACATGTGTGATTAATGTTTGGTAGGCATGGCAAATTTCACGGAAGCGTTGGCTGCTGGCATTATCACGGTCAGGATGAAAGACCGTCGCTAAGCGGCGAAACGCAATTTTAATTGACTCCTTGTCAGCTCCGTTTTCCAATCCCAATAACGAATAATGTTTGTGCACTTTTTATTATCTTTTTTGTATTATTTTTATACTATTATGTTAATGACGCTCAAACTGGTTTGTCAGTCTTCCCCGAGCGCGTTGGATACTAACAGAAAACACGTAATCCTCAATTTCCAATATTGTAAATCTACCAATAGGTGGAGATTTTGCTTGATGGTTATCATTTTTACACTTATTCAGTGCAAAAAAATGTGTATCTAGGACAAACCGAACCTACGCTAAAAATCCTAGTGAACAAAAAATAATCAATATGTTTGGGTGATTTAGGGTCTTGCAAGCGCCACGATACTGAATATACTAAGCGCCGTTTTTTTAGTGAGTTTCAACATGGCCAATGCTTTTGCACGTCGTTTTATGTTGGTGGTTGATCAGTTAGCCCAGGGCAACAAAAAAAAGTTTGCTCAAGCTACCAATAAGTCTGCGTCCCATATTTATAAAATCTGTCGCGGTGCCAGCCGTCCGTCTATGTCGTACCTGCAATATTTGTATGACGAGTTTAAGGTGGACCTTAATTGGTTGTTAACCGGTGATCAAAATGAGAACACACAACCCGCAGGGGCTAAGCCGGATCAGGAATTAGTATTTGCTCCCATGTTTGATGTGCAGGCCAGTGCCGGTTTTGGTAGTGAAGTATCTCATGAAGACATTAATGACTATTTTGCTTTTAACAAAAGTTGGTTATCTAGTCAGCTAAATGTATCCAGTGAGCAGTTAGCGTTTGTGAGTATTTCAGGAGACAGTATGTTACCTACCTTAAATGCCGGAGATAATGTGCTGGTGGATATGTCGCAAACCCTAGTGAACCGTGAAGGTGTTTTTCTGTTACAGACCGAACAGGGCCTAATGGCCAAACGCCTTAAAACCCAAGGGCAAGGGGAGATATCAGTGATCAGTGACAATACTCAGTACCCAAGCTGGGTGATTAATGCTGATAATGAAGAGCATAATCGTGTGGTTGGCAAAGTGGTGTGGTGTGCCCGGCAGTTATAATCAGCGCAAACTTAGCAAACCTTAACTAAAACAAGGTAAGCTGTGGGCAAATAATAAATCGCTTGGGTCACTGTCATGTCAAATCTACACATTCCATTTAATACTCAACCCGCCATTGCTAGTGCTATGGTGAAGGCACTGTTATTGCCTCGTAAGGGTTTTAAGGCATCATTGGGGCTACCTGCCATTAAAGCCAGCTGGGTAGGCGCCAAGGCAAATATTGATAGCTTAAAAAAATATGAAACGGTACTGAGTTTAACCTCCTCAAAGGTATTGCCAGTACTGTATCCGCACGTGTTAGCGGGCGGTATGCATATGCATATGTTGTCTCACCCAGATTTTCCTATTCGTTTATTGGGCTCGGTACACTTAAAGAACACGATCAAACAGTACCAAGCAATAGATACTCAAAGTGAAATGGAGATACACAGTGCCATTGGTGAGTATCGTCTTACTGAAAAGGGCCTAGAGTTTGATTTTAGTACCCAAGTAAAAGTTGAAGGTAAGGTGGTTTGGGAAGAAGTTAGTATTTACTTTAAGGCCGGTAAATTTGGCGGTAAAGAGCAACCCAGTGAACAAAGTAGCTTCGAATTAGACAGCTTAGCCAACGGTGAACAAGTAGCTGAGTGGGAAGTGCCTAAAAACCGCGGAAAAGAATATGCAAAAATCACCGGTGACTATAATCCTATCCACATGTCACCTACATTGGCTAAATTGTTTGGTTTAAAGCGCGACATTGCCCATGGTTTTGGGGTGTTAGCACAGGCAATTGAGCAGGCGGGTTTCAATACAGCCGATAAACCATG
>JAPYOO010000241.1 GCA_029938135.1 Bermanella sp.
ACGAGATCAATCGTAATACCGAAAAAATTCGTGATGTATCGCAACACTTCTTAACCGAAGCAAATGATGCCAGTACTCAGGCGGCACATCTTGAAAGCATGTCTAAAGACATGAGTGAATTGCTAACAAGTTATAAGTTAAATTAAATTTTAATAGACAGTTAATACATAATTAATTTGAGAATTAATCATGGCCGATGTATCGTTTTTTAATACCGAGCAATTCATGCCCCACGGTATGTGTTACCAGTGGCAATCCGATATTTTACTGACATCGGTAACCTCAGATGTAGCCATTGCCGCCGCCTATTATTCTATTACCGCCGCCTTTATTTATTTTGTCAAAGCACGCAAGGATATTCTTTACCCTTGGTTTTTTATACTGGCGGGCTCTATTATATTTGCCGCCTGTGGTACCAGCCATTTGATCAGTGCCATTGTCATTTGGGAGCCCATATATGGTATTTCCTCGGTGGCCAAAGCCATCACCGCGGTGAGCTCTATGGCCACCGGGATGATCATCTGGTATGTTCTGCCGTTTTTTCTGAAAATCCCCAGCCCGTCCATGTTGGAGGAAAAAAATCAGGCCCTGCAGACCTCTCTCAATAAATTCCAGCAAGCCCAACAGCAATTAATTGAATCGGAAAAGCTCACCTCTTTAGGGCACATGGTGGCGGGTGTGGCCCACGAACTCAACACCCCTATCGGTGTTGCTATCACTGCCACCTCCTACGCCCAGCAACTTTGCATCGAAGCCAAAGCAAAAAAACTTAATTCTCTGGAGATGTATGAGCTAATGGAGTCCGTGGCCGAAAGCTGCAAACTCACCATGGAAAATTTGACCGCAGGCCGAGATTTGATTAACCGTTTTAAAGAAGTGGCGGTGACTAAAAGTGAAGAAAAATACTACAACTTTGATTTAAAAATTTACATAGAAGATATCCTGAAAACTTTGCTTGATAAATATGATAGTAATAATGATATGGTCGAATTCAATTGCCCTGACAACCTCATGGTGAAATTAAATCCCAACAGCGCCCTGCACATCATTTCGAATCTGATAGACAACTCGATTAAACACGCCTTCACTGGTGAGCAACCAGGTAAAATTAATATAGACATTCACTGCCTGGATGATAAATCCATTCAAATTTTATATGCCGATAACGGCAAGGGCATGGACACAAAAACAGTGGAAAATATTTTCACACCGTTTTATACCAACGCCAGATTAAAGGGGAATACCGGCCTTGGCATGACCATAGTTTACAATACTATCAACAGCCTAAAGGGAAAGATTAGCTGCCACAGCGTCCCAAACCAAGGCACTCGATTCATCATTCAACTGCCCCATGAGCTGCTGGAACCAGACAAGCTTTTGGAAGAGTCACGGGATGCTTTTGTCACTACATAATAACCACAGTGAAACTCAAGTGGCAGTGAAACGGCTTAAAACTTACTGTACAAACTGCTTTTGCCACTTAAGCATATGTCGTTTTAAACCATGTTTAATGGTGGTATAGGTTTTACGGTCCTTACTGGCTAAGTGTTTAGCAAACTTAAACGAAGCATTCTGTAACTGATCCATAGGATAAAGAGCGTCGAGTATACCCGCGTCAAATGCCTGTTGACCGGTAATGGCTTCACCTAATAACGACATACGTTTAAGTACTTGGGCATTCGGCACGTTATCAATTAGGTCGTACATAAAATCAGTAAAGGGAATTTTTATATCCACTTCTGGGTAACAAATACGGCCACGATCTTGGCGCATATAATTAAAATCCGTTGCCGCAAATAATAACGCACCACCCGCATAAGCATTGCCATTGATGCAAGCAAGTGTGGGGGCATTTAGCATAGCCAAACGATAAAGCATGGTTTCTAAGGCCTGTTTAAACTCTTCTATGCCCGCCGGACTTTGAGACAACATCCAATTTAAATCGATGCCGGTGGTCCACGTTTTTTCATGTTCACAGGTAATCATTAACGCCGTATTGCCCTTGGCGTTTTCTACCTCGTCGAAGGCTGCCAAGTATTCATGCATCACATCTAAATTAAATTTATTATCATTTTCACCGTTGGTTAGGGTTAATACATGTACCCCTTGTTTTAACTCAAGATCCATTGTTGCCATGTTATCCCCTGTGGCCTCTAGGGCCTTTTAAATATGCCTAAAAATTAACACGCTTAACGCCAGTTAATAATCCCCTAACAGACCAACTCCAGTGGTATTTTGTACCAAGTGCTTGGCATGGCTCAGGTTATATAGGCTTAGCTACATTGCGTCATTTAATAAAAGTTTAGAAATTAGCTTTCTTCACTCTAAGAATATGATTAACTATAGGACTATGCATTAAGGATGATGATATGGATATTTCATTTAAGGGTCATGGACAAGACCAAGAGCACTGCCCAAGCTGCCACAGTAAAACTTTGCAGGAGTTTCAATATTGTGGGCGCTGCGGCCACAATATGCACAATGAAGAGTACCCTACGCTGGGCACCCGCATTAAACACAATTTTATTTTTTACGCCGCCACCGGCAGCAGTTTAATCGCAGGGTTAATCATGGCCATTAATCATTTTTAATGATTAATGTAGCGTGCCCTGTTACGCGCCCTTGTCTTCACGGCTGGCTAAGTAAATGCTCAACCCTCCCGCACCCACTATCATTAATGCCCCTAATACTGCGGTCTGGGTGGGCAAGTAGTCCCAAATCACCCATCCCAACACCCCTGACACCACGACCGCAAAATAATTGATGGGCGACACCACGCTGGCCTTGGCATAGCTAAATGCCTTGGTATATAACCACATGGCAATAAAGATGGATAAACCAATAAAGATTAAATAGGGCCAAGCTTGCCAAGGAATGGGCTGCCAATGATAAAAGGCCAATGGTGAACTCAGTAAAAACGACACTAAAAAGTAGTAAAACATAATATTTTTACCACTGTCAGTGCGTGATAATGTGCGGGTGCCCACCATAGACACCGCCAGTGTTAGTCCTGACATTAATCCTAAAAAGTGCCCCCAGCCCACCTGTTCGGCTGCAGGGGGTAAAATAAAGAGCACCCCCATAAATCCCAATACCAACGGAATCCAGCGTAACAATGGCACCCGTGCGTTAAGCCAAATTAACGCCACTAAGGGCACAAACAATGGCGCGGTGTTGCGCAGTAAAGTGGCATCCACCAGCGGAATTTGCGCCAATGACGCGTAGTACGTGTAAAAACACAACCAGCCTGCCACGCCTCTAATTAAATGATCCGACCCACGCTGAGTACTAAGATTCGACCAGGGTTTACCCAAAAATCGGGGAGCAATTACCAACAAACAAATAGCGTATTGAATAAATACAATCTGCGGCACCGACACGTCAGCCGCTACCCACTTACCCGCCGCGCCAGCGGCACTGCCCACAAACGTGGTGGCAAAGGCAAAGGCAACGCCTTTTAAAGTGTTATCCGCGACTGCATTCATGATGACGGGCAAACCAAAATAGAGGGCGGCCATTTAACGCCTGTAAAGAACAGCTGTCTATAACCTCTACAGTCAATTCACTAACAGAGCCAAACGAGCAAGAATCGGGTGGTGTCCATCCCGCCCCTAAGCAATAATATGGGCATTGCTTTTACAAGGCCCTCACATGGACCCGTACTTGAGTGAACACCATAAAAACTACCAACTCATGGCCCGCGCCATTGGGTTTTTAAGTGAACATCGTCAACACCAGCCCCGACTTAAACAATTGGCTGACCACCTGAATTTAAGTGAATTTCATGTACAACGCTTATTTTCTCAATGGGTGGGCATAAGCCCCAAACAGTTTTTAATGGTACTGACCCAGCAATATGCCAAGCAGCAATTACAGAAATCCAGTGTATTAATTAGTGCACTCGACAGCGGCTTAAGTGGCCCCGGCCGACTGCATGATTTAATGGTGAAGTGCGAAGGCATAACGCCTGGGGAATATAAAAAACAGGGGCAAGGTTTAACCATTAAATATGGCATACATGACTCGCCCTATGCTCACTGCCTGATTGCACAAACCGCTAGAGGCATTTGTAAATTGGCCTTTTTTGATTCCCTTAATGACAGCCAACTGCACATTGATGAGCTTATGGCTGAATGGCCCCAAGCCAATATCCAGCACTTACCTGAGCATACCGCCCCTCTAGCTAAGAAAATATTTGATAAAACCTTCAGCGCCCAACAACCGCTAAATTTATTATTAAAAGGCACCGATTTTCAATTAAAGGTTTGGCAGGCACTACTCAACATTCCTAGCGGAGCGTTATGCTCGTATCAACAGGTGGCTCAACAAATGGGGGCGCCTGGATCCGTGCGCGCAGTTGCATCGGCCATTGCCAAAAATAAACTGGCGCTGTTAATTCCCTGTCACCGAGTGATTAAAAGCACCGGCGAATTTAATCAATACCGCTGGGGAGAGGCGCGCAAAAAAATAATGATCACCCAAGAGGCGGGCTTGAATTATAATGCCCACCAACCGTAGCTTGGCGTTAACCAAGCATCCTTATTGAGACCACTACCATGGAACTGCCAGTATGAAAGTTTGGGTCGACGCCGACGCTTGCCCAAAGGTGATTAAAGATATTTTATTTAAAGCCGCACAGCGTACTAAAATTCACACTACGCTTGTGGCTAATCATGCCATGAGCATTCCCCCTAGCGAATACATTCAGTTTGTTCAGGTAGCCAGTGGGTTTGATGTGGCCGATGATGAAATTTCAAAACACATTCAGCCCGATGATTTGCTTATCAGCAGTGACATCCCGCTAGCCGATGAAGTAATAGATAAAGGCGCGGTGGTATTAAGCCCAAGAGGCGAGCTGTATACCAAAGAGAATATTCGTGCCCGTTTAAACATGCGTGATTTTTTAGATACATTACGGTCTAGTGGCATAGATACGGGCGGGCAAGCGGCTATGAGCGCGGGCGACCGACAACTTTTTGCCAATCAATTAGATAAGATTTTAACCAAAGCGCTTAAATTGAAGATCTAA
>JAPYOO010000034.1:0-1546 GCA_029938135.1 Bermanella sp.
GTTACCGTCCAATTCATCAAGTCATGGTTATTATTATTGCCCTGAGGGCGTTGATGAAGGCTACTCTACGCCGCATTGATAAATGGCGTGTGTTATTCGCTTTGCAAAATTGAATAAGAGCTGTGCAGAAGTTAAAGGCCCAATGTTTATAGGGTCTGTAGGGCTATTTTGGGTGTGTTGTGGGGTGTAAAAGTGACTGTGCAAAAATTGAAAAATGCAGATATTGAACACTTTTAGCCGTTTTCAGCTCTTAAATAGATGAGTTTAAGAGCTGTGAGTGGCTAACGCTTGGGCGCGGTATTCTGATGGCGACATATCTTGAATATCTTTAAACGCGCGATTAAATGAACTAATAGTACGATAACCCACATCTAATGAGATGTTTAATACGGGAGTATTGGGCTCTCTTAATAAATGCAATGCCGCTTCCTGGATACGTAATTGGTTGATGTAATCATTAAAATTGCGGTAACCCATGGTTTGGTTAATCAGTGCCCGAGTTTTGTATTCTGGTAGCGATAATTCAGTGGCCAACATTTTAAGGGTAAGGTGTTCAGTACGGTAAAAACCTTGCTCCATGAGTTGTCCAAGCAAGCGGGTATATTGTTGATCTTTAACTTCGGGTATCGCCGCAATGATGGCATCATCCTTGGCGTCAATCTCATGGGGAGGAATGCCAAATAACACCCCGTTGCGTCCTCTAAGTAGCGAATAGGCACATACTAACGTAAGCACAGCAATGGATAGGTAGGGCAGCCAAGCTCTCATAAAGCCGGTATTAAGCGGCACAATCACCAGTAATACACCAATTCCCACACCAATTAATACAACCCCGCGAAGGCGTCTGCGTGACTCCACTAGATCATCTTGCCAGTTATACCAAACCGTCCATAAACCCAGAGTAATAATGAGGTATTCGCCAAACGCAGGAAGGCTCCAACCTAATAAGTGCCAAATACCATGCTCTTGAGTAATGCCCATAAAGCGCGCAAGGGCTGGGGCTGTAAAGGTGTAAAAGGCAAGTAAACCGGATGGCGACAGCACTTTAGGACGGTAGGCGAACGCCACGCGGCACAACAACCAAAATAAGGCGGGCACCATAGTATAGATGTCGCTGGCGATGCTTCTTAAGGCTTGAGGTAAATGGGGCTCCATAAGAAAGCAGGCGCCGGATAACAATATGGCCAGAAACACTTTGCCGACGTTCAGGTGCCCAAAATCCCTAGCCACAATTAAAAACACGACGGCCATAACGCCTAAAGAAAAGCCTGATAACAAAAACAAAATGTAGACTCAATTATTATTAGAGTACCCATACTAATCTATGGTTTGGGCAGGCTCAATAGCGACGTATGCACGGTTGATTATGACTAGGTTAAATCAGGCTACAGATTCCAAGGATTGTTGACGATATTGCGAAGGTGACATGTCTAGAATGTCTTTAATTTTGGACGGTTAAATCAGGCTACCGACTCCAAGGATTGTTGGCGGTATTGCGAAGGTGACATGTCTAGAATGTCTTTAATTTTGGACGGTTAAATCAGGC
>JAPYOO010000034.1:1646-27571 GCA_029938135.1 Bermanella sp.
TATTGCGAAGGTGACATGTCTAGAATGTCTTTAATTTTGGACGGTTAAATCAGGCTACCGACTCCAAGGATTGTTGGCGGTATTGCGAGGGGGACATGTCTTGAATGTCTTTGAAGGCTCGGTTAAAAGAACTTAAGGTACGGTAACCCACATCCAAAGAAATATTCAAAACGGGCGTTTGTAAGTCTTCAAGCAGCTTTTGTGCCGCCTCATCTATGCGTAGATGATTGATATAATCGTTAAAATTCCGGTAACCCAAGGTTTGATTAATAAGTGCTCGAGTTCGGTATTCCGGTAGTTCAAGTTGTTGGGCAAGGGTCTTTAACGTAAGGTGCTCGGTGCGATAAAAGCCTTGGTTCATGAGGTTTTCTAAGGTTGATGCTTCAATTTTGAGCATGCTCTCGATGCGTAATTTGTCCGCTTCTTGATTTGCCTGTGCCTTTTGCACCGGTTCTGCCTCTGGCTGAATACCAAACAGACCACTGGTGCGGCCTCTTAATAAAGAATAAGCACACATCAGAGCAATGAATATGATCGACAATTGCGGTAACCACATGCCCACAAGCCCAGTCGTGATGGGCACGATCACCAAAATCACACAAGTGCCCACCCCCATCAGCATGATACCCCGTAGACGGCGGCGCGACTCCACTAAGTCATCCGACCAATTGGCGATGACAATCCATAACCCTAAACCGATAATAAGATATTCACCGTAGGTTGGCAGGACCCAGCCCAAAAAGTGCCATTGAGATAATGGTTCTTGATCAATACTAAAGTTGCGTGAGATAGCTTTGGCGGTGAAAGTATAAATGGCCAGTGCGCCCGAGAGCGATAACAATCGAGGGCGATGCGAAAACGCCACTAAACACAATAACCAAAAAAGGGAGGGTGCCATGGTATAAGCATCCGCCGCAAGGTTTTGCCATTGTGGTGGAACTAAGGGGTGTAATAAAACAAAAGACCCAGACACGACTAAGGCAATGAACGCTTTACCTTCTTTTAAATGGCCAAAGTCCCGTGCCACCGTGATGACCAAAACCGCCATCACACCTAATGCAAAGCCTGATAACAAAAGCAAAATAGTGACTCAATCTTTATTATTTGAGTTACATACTAATATACGCAGATAACGGGCTCAATAGGGATTATTGACAGAATGCCTGCCTTTTCCTATGTGTGCCTTTTTCTCTGAGAGATTAGGGATATAAGCAGTAGCCAATATAACGGCAGTGTTCCACCACCTGATGAGCCTAGGCTAGTGGGGGTAGATTCATCGGTAAGGCTAGACTCCAGAAAAAGATCAAAACTCCTATCTTCGCTGGCCTGGCTAATGGTTTGGGTCAAACCTAGCGATTCATTTTGGTTGATGATAAATCGGCTGGGGGTATGTTGATTCAGATCCACACTATGGCTGAAATTGGCTAGGGTTTGGGTATGCACGGTCAGAGTAATCAATTCTTGGCTGTCATCACTAAATACTAAGGTCAGAGTGGGAGGTGAGCTCAAAAAATCTTGCGCCGCCAATCCTAATCCCAGAGCCTTAAGGGTACCTGACAGTGTAATGGCATTAACCATCGAACTCATTTGTACAGTGTGTGTGAGCTGGCTGTTATCAAAGGTAAGAGTCGCGGGGTTAAAGCCTTGCGCGGTTAAAGTGATAATAAAGTTCTCATCAATATTCGGCAGCGCCATGCTGAAGGCACCTAGGGCATCGCTTTGATAAATTAAGGGCACGTTTAATGCCGTTAATAATCCCGAGCCATTTAAACTGACGTTCACATCCGCTATAACATCTCGGTTAACATCGGAAACTACAAAGCTGTGCTGTGCTGTGGGGTAAAGGAGTAGGGCTTGGTTTACATCCTCATAACTTTCATTCAGGGTGTTAACGGTTAATGTTATTTCAGTTAAGTCACTTAACTCCGTCGCGGTTTCAGGGTGAATACCTACCAATGCCGCATTAAACGTCGCCGGGTTATTGGGCGCGATGAAGGTGCTTTTCGGGGTGCCAGTTGAGTCCACAAACTCAAAAGGGTTAGAGGGTGATTGCGTAAGTGAGTATTGACTACCACTAACACCACCTTCAATACTTAAGGTTTGTGCCTCATCGCTGCGTAAAATAGACGTGGCCGAGAAACTAAGGCGCAAGGGCCGTTGAAGTGTGAGCGTTGTCAGATTCCCCGTGATGGTATCTTGTACGTTTAAAGTGTATTCACCTGCAAACGCGCCACTTACGGGTAAAGCAATGATCAAGCCTTGCGCATTTAGCGTTAATAAATTGTTAACATCCAAGCCTAAATAGACAAGTGAGAAATCAAAATCACTACTGCCGCCAGTGATGTTAATTTGTTCTTCAGTAACCGAGATGCTCAGTGTGTCGCCATCATTAAAAACACTGCCTGCGTGCTCTATTTGGGTGGGGGCAAAAAGGTTCACATTAAATGTGTGTTCAGCGGTGCCGCCTAAATTGTCATCTGCTTTAAGCTCAATTAAAGGCTGCGTGTCTGCACCACTTAAAGCACTAACCGTTAAGGTGGTATTGTTTAGCGAGCAGCTGATGCTGGCTGGGCAAGAGACAATGCTAAAACTTAGGGTGTCGCCATCGACATCAATGCTGGACAAGGCTAAGTCGATATTTAAAGTGCTGCCTACCACCAGATTTTTATCACTAATACTTATCCACGTAGGGATATCATTTACAGCACTTACCGTTAAATTGAAGTTGTCACTGCTGGCGGCTCCGCTGGAATCTTGCACTTCAATGGTGATGGTGTGGGTTGCACCATTATGATTGGCATTCGGGGTAAGGGTTAATAGCGCGCCATTAATGCTGCAGCTAATATTACTGGCACAAACCGTCACATTGAAACTCAATGTGCCGCCCTCTTCGTCAGTGGCCCAAGGGCTCATGTCCACAAGCAAAGTTGCGTCTTCTATCATGTTTTGATCCAGCGCAATTAAAGTAGGCGCCGTGTTGCTGGGATTCGCGATAGACCAGCCTAAATCCTGTAATAGATATAAAGCCAAACCCAAACCATACTGACCTTCGGTGTATTCGGGCTCCATGAGTTCATTGGGGGCGACGCTGGTATCAAAGTGGCTGATGCTGCTACCCCCCTCTACGGGGTTAGGGGCGAACATTTGAATTTTATCGCCACCGGTAAAAGTGCCTGAGGCATCGTTATCTTTAAAACCTTGGGTAATGTGTCCTTGTGCGTGGGTGTTTACCTGACTGCCGCTCCATAATAAACCATCACCACTTTTAGCCGAAGCCGCTCTCTGAGCATCACTTAACAAGGGCCAAGCACCAAGGTTTGTATCGAATAATAAATTGGAAAACACATCGTTTTGTCCACTGGCTTTTGCCCCAGAGCTGGGATCCACTAAGCTTGCAAACCCCAACCCATGAGTGAGCTCGTGCAATAACACCGTGGTAAAACCAATATCAGAAACGCTGGGCTCACCAAAACCGTAATACCAGCCGTCACTGGCTTGCAGGCAGCCGGCGTTGCCGACATTTTTATTAAACTCGGCACTGATATCACTAACGCCTACGTCTTCATCTGTTTGTGAAATAGCGCTGTATAACCCTATGGGGTAAAAAGTATTAGCATTAATGCCCGTGGGAGGTGATGGGTGGCTTAAGTTATTGGTGGCGCCAGCACTGCCCAGTACCGCTTGGGTGGCCGTGCAGGTAAGGGCGCTAAAACGGGCATCCACCACAATGGTGACGCTGCTACTAATTTGTCCTGCCAGTATTTCAGCGGCTTTTATAAACGCATATTGACGCTGTTTTCCCACGGTATCACCTGGGTTACCATCAACGGCAGTAAGGGAGGTGGCGTCGGTAAAGCCGCTTATAAAGTTTAATTCAAAAGTAGACTGGCTACCGCTGACGGTACAAGGAGAGGAAATAGCGGCCAGCAAGTCTGATGATGGGCAGGCGGCAGCAAAGGTTTTAAGGGGCAACAATGATAATAGTAGGGCAAATACCGCTAAAGCTGCCTTCATGTAAACATTCCATTTAAAACGCGCTATTCGCTCTAAATAGCTTAGCCCGCCCAATTTAAACAGGAAAGAATTAACGGCTTTTATACATTTTTGATCTGTTACTTGGTTTCATTAAGCCTGCGTTTGGTGAGCACGCTGGCGGTGGCCGATAAAGGATCTTCCGGCCAAGGATGTTTAATAAGTATTGATTAAGGGATTAATATCTGAGTTTATGGTCAAAATCATGAACGTTTTCATGGGGGGCTCAGGCTTTAATGAAGGGGTTATCCTTATCAGCATTTAATTCAGTAAGAGTCGCATTAACTACCTTTCTTCATTGCTCTTGGTTATAGGGATTGGACTTTTATTAAAACTGTGAACCTATTTATTGGAACTGGGTTAGTTACTTTCCTTCGGCGGTTCGATATTAACATTTGGTAGGTTTCCCCCTCGCTGTAACAGCGTAGTTTTAATATATGTCGGCTTGAATGTGTCTAAAAGAATTGATGTGGCAAGCTCAGGTTTTGAGTTACCACACATAAATATATCAAATGCGGCGTATTCTCGTTCAGGCCATGTGTGAACACTAATATGTGACTCAGCAAGAACAGCAACGCCAGTCACACCATTATTTGGTGTGAAATGATGTAGGTGTATGTGTAGTAGGGTTGCACCGCACTCTGTAATACACTGTCTCATCGCTTTCTCAACTAAATCAATATCATCGATATTCGAGGCGCCATACAGGTCAACAATTACATGCATTCCAGCAAAGGTCTCTCCGTTTCTGGTCATGAGAGCATCAGGGGCGAGGTCGCTTACTTCTTCACGCATATTTCGTGCTTAGCTCCCTAAGTCGTATGTCATTAATCCTAGAAGGTGCAGTATAGAATAATGCCATTCCTGATCGTATTGATTGTGTTAGTGGGGGGTTAAGTACCATCTCACTATCCTTCACTGCAATAATTGTTGCTCCGTATTCCTTTTTCATAGAAAAGAAAATATCTTCAAAGCTGCAACTAAACTCGTCGGTTATTGGTAATTCATAACGATATAGGTTTTCACCCTTTAGGTTCGATATCAATTGTTGGACTACTACGCTTGACTCTCTCTCTTGTAATTCTTGAGCCATCAAGTACACACTTGCTGGTAAAATGACCTGATTTAACGATGAGTCATCGGCTTCCATGCAAGTGATCTTGTCATGGTGGTCATTGTTATTTAAGTAGCAAACCATATGAGCTGATTTATTAATGGCCCTAAAAGAATAGGCAGTAAAGAATGTTTGGTTGTCATCAGACCCATGAATGATAATGCTTGAAGCATTAATAGCATTTGAACGCTCAAGAACATCTTCAGAGGCAAGCTCCCCTCTTATAAAATCAACACCATCACCCATCAATGGATTTACGTCTTGACCGGATGAGCAAAGTACAATTTTTTCATCAGGATTATTTGCCAGTAACTCCATGATAACTTTTTCAGTATTTCCTTTACGATATCCCATGATGATTGTGTGATTTGAATAATTCATAAACCCGAGCCCCTTAGCTTTTTTGTTGGCGATACTAATTATTTTTTGCGCTAATTTCCCTATAGCTACACCTATTGTTCCTATCCCGATAAACATAATAACCGATGCAATAAGACGTCCATTTTGAGTTGCTGGAGAATAGTCACCGTATCCTACGGTCGTGATTGTTACTACAAACCACCAAGCATAATTCTCCACAATATGAGCTTCTTCAAAAGCAATCATTCCTACCAAGCCGCCGAAGAACAAAACAGCAACCAAGAAGGTTAGCGATAGCCATGTGTGCTCATATAATCTAAAAACCGATTTCTTATAAGCCTTTCTAATTATTGTAAATATCATTCTACTAACCAGCTTTTTTCTAGATAGTTCTTTAATAGGCAAGGCATCATAATCGTGTTTACGCAATTACTTTCAGATACAAGCTCTCCTTTTCCAAATGCAAAAGATGCTGCCAGCAACTCGGGGGTAATAAATTCTGAATCAACCTGGAATCTATTTAAGCTTGAAAGCCTTTGCTTAACCTGTGCAGGGGTCTCCTGGTTGGTCCATGCAAGGTAGTAGCCCCAATCACCAAATGAAGGGATATTTTGTCTGTATGGCAATATATTAAAGCCAGCAGACTTAAGCGTATTACCTATTGCTAAATATGCTTCTTTGGCATGGTATGGCGATGTGGACTGTATAGATATAAAGGCATTTGGTGTTAATCTGCGTTTTAGAGAGCGATAGAACTGGCGTGAATAGAGTTTGCTGAGCTCAATAGAGGATGGATCAGGAAGGTCAATAATCACAGCATCCCACTTGTCGTATTTAGAATTTCTCAAAAACTGATCCGCATCGACATTGAATACTTCCACCGAAGCAACCCACTCTGGTTTCTCACCTTCAAGATTATCCTCTGTTAAATATATGCTTTCTTTTGAGCCTGAATCGGAAATATTTAGACCGTCCGTCATTACTTTGGCTTTGGAGAACGAGTCTTTATTTAGTGCTGTAAGGTACGGATTGGTAGAGGCTATATTTATCATTTCTGGGTCAAGGTCAACTAATGTAATACTCTCTAAATCTTGGTATTTATTTACTTCTCTTAATGCAAGGCCATCACCGCCGCCTAATACTAGGATATTTTGAGCATCTGGCGCCGCCTCCATTAAAGGGTGCACTAAAAAATCGTGATATCGTGCTTCATCTAGAGATGAGAACTGAGTATTGCCATTGATATATAGTCGAGTGTCACTTGTTGAATTATTTTGAGTAATGACTAGATGTTGGTATTTGGTCGTTTTTTTATAAACAATGGTGTCATCATAAAACCTTTGCTCCAGGAGGTTGCTAATATCTACATTGTAATTGAATCCAAAAACAAGAATAACAGCTGAAACTAAAAGCATTCCAATTTGTGGGGTTGGGTTTGAGATTATTTTTAAGTTTAAAAAATATATGCATGTTGCAACTGCAACAATGAAATTAAAACCCGATACAATAAAACTAATTTCTGTTAAAGGGTAATTCATAAGCAAATATTCAACCCAAATAACAGCACCTATGAAGGCGCCAATGTAATCCATGGCGTAGACAAGTGTTAAGTTTGTCCTGAGCTCAATATTGTTTTGTTCAATTATCCTCATAACTAAAGGAATCTCAAAACCGATCAGAAACCCAATAGATAAGACAAAGAAGTAATGAATAAATATAAAGTTATATTCTAGGTAACCATACGCAGCATAAGTGGCTAGAGGGGCGAACGACCCCAGTAAAGCCATGAGCACTTCAACAATAATAAACTTCTGTAACAAGCCTTTATCGGACATCTTTCTTTGCACTAGACCTGAAACCCCCATCATTAACATCATGGAGGCTATTATCATTGACCATTGCTCGATGGAGTTACCGAGAATGAATGTTGTGATAGAGGCTAGGACATACTCATTGACTAGCCCACTGGCGCCTGTAGAGAACATACAGAACGCAAGTAAGACAGGTAAAAAACGAGGTGTTTGCATATTATAGGATTGCGTTACTCAGGATTAATGCAACACCAAGCTTACCTACAGTAATTTGCAGGGCTGGTACCACTTGATCCTGTTCAATGATCGTAGACATTTTTGAGGATGTGACGATAAACAAGTCGATTAGGAATTCAAAGAGATATAAGAGAACCATCCCAACGACTGCTATGACAATGAACTCGATGGCTTGATCATTGACTTGCATTTCCGTTTGGTTACCCGCAATAGCACTTTTCAATATCAAGGAATATGCAATCAGTTTCCCGCCAATATATATTCCAAGGGAAGTGTTTTTATTTGAAATAGCTTGGACTATATCAATGTCTCGCATTACAAGTTTTTCATAAACAAGAACAAGTGTCACAAGGGTTAGTTGGCCTACTAGAAAATACACAATGCTAGAAATGAACCCGCCGCCTTCGCCAACAATACTAGAATATGCAATCACACCAGTTGCAGTAAGCATACCAAACTCTACAATCCCAACTGAGATGTTACGATCTTTTAATGCTTCTATGTTGTGTATGCCTGGAAGAATAAATCTATCTGTAAGTATCAATGAGCTAACTATAAAGGCAACTGCAAGCAGCCCATACATAAGAGAGGAAACTAGATCGTCAACAAGAGTTCCTTGTGCAGTGCCAGCCAAAACACCCATCATCGCAATGGCCAGACCCAGTTGGGCGCCCGTTCTTCTTAAGCCAACGGCCAAATTTCCGCTGGCTAATTCAGCATCAGCATCATAGTGTTCAGTCGCTTTTAAATTTAATATCTGCTTCAAGACAATCATGCAAATTATGTAAATTAATGTATAGAGTATATAAATTCCGTATTCTTCAATATTCATAATATTCACCTTAATAGTCATTATTTTCCAGATCCAGAAGGGCCTTTGCCGCGCCCAGATGGCCCCGCCCCACGAATTGAGCCGCCAACATCCGATCCCTTGCCGGTTTTAGCTTCCGCAACCGTTTTAGGGTTTCTTCTTGAGTATTCACTACTCTTATATTTGTCATGCTCATAAGTTGAGTAGCCCCAAGTACCATACTCATCGTTTTGTCCGTAATAGGCTCCTTTTCTACCTTTAGCAGAGTATCCAGACCAATCGTTGTAGCGGTATCTACCAGGGGTAACGAAATCGCCAAAGAATCGATACATCCCATAGTAGTGCCAATAAGAGCTACCACCTGAATGCCTCCACTCCCCATAGTGGTTTGATCCAGTGGGTATGCCATCTTTCATCGTGGGTGTAGCAATTGCTGCCATGCCAACTGGCTCAGCATCTGTAATAGTTTCCGAATCATATGCTCCAAGTGGCTTTGTCAAAATAGCCATGCCTAGATGCTCTTCATGCTTCCAATATATTTCATTACTCACACTAACCCAGTCATGCTCCCGCACCTCACCATTTGTGAGGACTGTATACTTATGCCAAGTCTTTGCAGTTACGAATTCCACCCAATATTCCGCATAGGGCTCACCATTGCTCCATCTGAACTTTGGGTCAATATTGAGGGCGTCCCATCTATTTTGAGGGATAAACAAATTAAACCCACGTCCAAAAACACCTGCTGAATTTTTAGCAATCGTTTCAATATTAAGATTATCAAAATACTCAAATGTATCTTCATCAACACGTGTGCTTGGGTATCTCATTTCAGATCCCTCATAGCAGTGATCACTCTCGCACCAGTTGGCTCTGCCAATTGTTACTGAATAACTAGCCATTTGGTCTTTTAGAACCTTCACATAGCTGCTGTCCAGTTGTTTTAAAAGTCCGGAGTTATTAGTTACGAATTTTGTGAGGTCTAGTTGATAGTTTTTAAGTTCGGCATATGAGTCTACATAAATAGCGTAATCAGTATCGGCTGCAGTGTATTCATTCTTTAGAATTACAAAGACGGCTTTTATATTCTCAAGTATGCTGTCTAAGCCCCCAAGCTTTTGATATATATCTTTCGTCTTTACTACATGGGTTTTAATGGATTTTTTCGCTTGCTTTGAAAGTATAGAGGCTTTTTTCTTTGATTCTGAAAGCCAGTATTCTGAACTCTTAAAGTATGCGCCCTTATTATCCCTACCTAGAATTAACTGCTTAGCACGTTCCCCAGAGAACTTTGAATCACGTATAGATAACTTAAGTTTTAGCCTGCCTACCTTTAAACTATCAACTAACTCTGTGAGACGATCCTTGTGATCCTCATCTAGGATATCAAGAATAACTTCCTGGTTAAGCAACTCAACTTCCACAAGCGAAGCCGCAGCCGACTTAAACTTATTTCCCCAGTTCTCTGAGTTAGAGTATTGTTTTAGGAATTCCCAGTCTGAAGATGTTTTGCTGTCATCGAATTTCTTACGTAAACCTCTCAATGTGTGGCGCTGTCTTTCAACGGCTTCACCGAAAGCTAAAGCATCACTGACATTTTCGTCCGGTAAGCTAACTATTGATTTATAAATTCCGAAATACGCAATAAGTACAACAACGATAGGAATGAAAATTTTAACTGGGTCTAGTTTCATTTTTTAACGTCTCCGCTAGGTGCTAGCTGGAGTATCGACAACTTTCTCTTTTTCAATTCCATGCTTATGAAAGCTTCCCTTTCTGGTTTTGAATCTTCATCCTCCCAAAGCTCGATTGTAAGGTACTGGTCATTATCTGATCCGAACTCATATAACCTTACCTGAAGTGGCTCCGCCCCAGTAGTAGGGTAATATAATGCTGCCCATGTATCGTCTTCTGAGTAATGGTAACTAACACCTTTATATTGAACGGTTCCATGCTCCTCTTCAGCAATATCGTCTAAGTGTCTACGAGTTAACTGAGATTTTTCGTAAGTAATATCCTTTAGTTTTACCTGGGATAAGGTCTTACTGATTTCAAGCTCATCATCAAACTCCCATTCAATAAACGATTTATCGCCAGATAGCAGGTTTAATAATTGAAGTTCAGTAACCCAATATTCGCTCTTCTTTTTCTTAAAATTATTCCATTTAACTTCAAGGTATTTACTTACACCAATAATTTTAAAGGTGGAGTTATCAAACTCAACAAATCCACCTATATTTAGCTCCTGAATATTTGAGCTATTACTAGGGTTATTAAGAGTTCGGATTTCTTGAAGTTGCTCTCTAACATCAATCATCCGAAGCGCCCTTAGATTCACCAATAGCCTTTATGTCCGCTGAGTTCTTAAGGTTTGGTTTATTTTCTCTCGCATCACGCATACCGTCAGCAACGGGCTCTAAAGCAGCTGTCATTTCTGCTAGTCGATTTGCTGACTCTCTAGCCTTAATTGTGCTTTCTTCCATCGTTTTATTGGCAGTTGAAACTGCTTTCATTAACTGATCAAAGCCTTGCTCCATCTTGTCTAAAGCTATGACAGGGTTATTGTATAAGTCTCCTATCTCTTGAGTAGCTTGATTTACGGCTTCAGCATTTTGAACCATCATGTCGCCCAATGCATTTTGAAAGCCTTCTATTGATTCTTTGACCTTCTTTTGAGTGGCAAGACCAGATTGTATTCTCAATGCATTACTCATAACCATTGGCCCAACTGTCAGTGCGCTGTCAAACTGCTCATCGAGAAGAGTATTTGATTGTATTGTTTGGTCGATACTTATGAAAAACTGAACAGCTGCTTGTTCTTTTGTCCTAAGGTCTCTAATTCGACGCATGACCTGGTTTTTAGTTGACGAGATCTTTTGTTGTTCAAGAGCGTCAGATTTATCTGACTCTGTTTCGTAGGCCTCAAGTTCTTGAATAAAAATTTCAGCAATATAAATATCTGATTCAATTTCATTTTTGGCTGTCATTACTTCGTTGTATTGCTCTTCCAGTTCTATACTTAGTTCTAGCAGTTGATCTTTACCATGACGAAGACCATCAAAGATACTATTGAGGTGGTTTTTCATAGGTTCATATTTATTAATAAAGCGAGAAATCGCTTTACGTTTAATGCCTGCTGGCATCCAAGAGAACCACCAAGAGTTATGTAACGAGTGAGGATTTAACTCGTCCATGGCTGTTCGCAATTCTAACAGTTTTTCGCCAGCTGGTGATTTACCGTCTAGTCCTTTTAAAAGCGTACCTACACTTCCTGACATCGTATCATTTGCAGAGGCTAGTTTTTTATTAGACTCCTCACCAATCCCACCAATAATTCTTGTAAGAGCCGGGCCAGCTTTTTCCTTAGTGGCAATCACAAGGTTTTTGGCACTAGCCTTCATTGACTCAATTTTTTCAGAAGGAGCCCATTTTGGGGGATTAATTGTTTTCATTATACTTCTCCATCAGTATTAAATTTGTGCTTTAAGAATTTTGCTTTCTTAGTAAATTCTGTTTCATCTTTGTTTGATAGCATCAAGGCTACGTCATCCAGCTCTTGGCTCAAAGTTTCAAGGCTAGACTTAAACGAATCGAATATGGTTGGTTCTGAGCGCTTATTTGTATCAAGCTTTAAAAATGGGTAAACGCACTTATTGGGGAGATACTCTGAAGAGATCCGATTTACGGTCCAGGAAAGTTCCCCACTTACTAAATCTGTCTCTTTCACAATTGGAATCAATTCCACAAGCTTATCTATAACTAGCTCTGTTGCATTAGATAACTCTTCACCTATGAAAGCCTTACGGATATCTAAGTTCAATTTAACAAGGTCTCTGATTGGATCAGACTTTTCTGATTGGCTTGTGGATGACGAATTCTCTTCTGATGGTTTCTTTTTATAGAAGTAGACGAATATTGCCACTATTATTGCAAGGCCTACAATCAGCGTTATTAGCATTAATCTTTCCAATTTCTTAAATTTATTATTTACTGCTCATTAAATTGATTGTTGAGCGATATTTTAAAGGTTAATTCTACATTGTTTGATAATATTTGTTCAGATTTTAACGAGATACTTGTTGAACTTACTTGAATATTTTGGTTGAAGTCATTGTTTAGTCATGTAAAGGGTTGAACCATTGATTTATATGCGAAATACTCTTTTAGCTGATATCAGTTTATTTTTTAATGGATATTAATATGATACTAGCTGGATTATTTACTTCTTATATGGCTCTTAGGTAAAGCAGAGCTAATTCTTGTAACCCGCCGGATTGTGGATTTAATAATTTAACTTGCAGTTAATAAACGCCCTTTCTTAAGTCCAATATTAAGTCCTTTCCGTATTTATTTTCAGACTCTTAATGTGGTTAAATCCAACACTAGACAATATTTTATTACCCCAACTTACGCCTGATTGCTCGAATTTCTCAATAGTATGTCAATTTTAGTCCATTAATTTTTCTACTCAATGTAGGGTTATAACTTTATAAAGACGTTTAGGTTTAAGTTGCCCGCATAGGGCTTGGTAGCGGAGAGGGAAATAATGATATTAGTTCCTAAAGGCTCATTGTTAATTCTCCACTGTGCGTGGAGATAACTTATTACAATTCTACAAAATTAGTCCCTATTCACCTTTGAAGCCGTGCGAAGTGAATATGTAATGGCAGCCTAGCTTTTAGGCTTGTATAAATTAATAATTACGTCGTGTAGCTAATTAGCTTTCGTTTTTGACGAAAGAATCACTAAATTTTAAAACTACAGCTGTCACTGTTTATCTGAGTCGCCTATTGACGCTGTTTTCCCACTGTATCGCCAGGGTTGCCATCAATGGCAGTAAGGGAGGTGGCGTCGGTAAAGCCGCTTATAAAGTTTAATTCAAAAGTAGACTGGCTACCGCTGACGGTACAAGGAGAGGAAATAGCGGCCAGCAAGTCTGATGATGGGCAGGCGGCAGCAAAGGTTTTAAGGGGCAACAATGATAATAGTAGGGCAAATACCGCTAAAGCTGCCTTCATGTAAACATTCCATTTAAAACGCGCTATTCGCTCTAAATAGCTTAGCCCGCCCAATTTAAACAGGAAAGAATTAACGGCTTTTATACATTTTTGATCTGTTACTTGGTTTCATTAAGCCTGCGTTTGGTGAGCACGCTGGCGGTGGCCGATAAAGGATCTTCCGGCCAAGGATGTTTGGCATATCGACCTCGGCTTTCTTTACGCACTTGTGGGTAGGCCTCTTTCCAAAAAAAGGCCAGGTCTTGTGTCATGGCTAAGGGGCGTTGGGCGGGGGACAATAAATGCAAATTCAAGGTCAGTCGCCCTTGTGCCACTGTGGGGGATTGGGCCAGTCCAAAACACTCTTGCAACTTAGCGCGAATCACCGGTGGCGTCTGGGTGTAATCAATACTGGCATTGCGCCCAGTAGGCAATGCATACGTGTTGGGGAAATCTTGCTTTAACTGGTTTTGTACGGCCCATTCTAAACGGGATAATAATGCCGACGATAAATCCACTTTTTCTATGGCGCCTTTATTAATAAAGGGCACTAACCAGTTATCCAACTGCTCTATTAATACGGGCGCTAAAAAACTGGGGTAGCGTTGTGGGAAATATTCATGGGCCAAATTTAAACGCGCTAGCAATGTTTGATCATCGGCCTTAAACGACAGCTCTCCCAAGCCTTTTTCTTTAATGCGCTGTAATTTATATTGCAGTGTTTGCTCACTGCTGGCCGCTTTCATTTTTTCGTTTATAAGCAGTGCACCCAGATGTGTTTGCTCAAGACACTGTAATTTATTTTGCGCACTTAATTCAAAAATATTACGGGCAACAAATTGTTGCTTGAAGAGCGTTTCAATATCGCGAATGTTAACGCTGGCTGCCAGTCGTACAAAATTTTGGCCACTGGCTTGTCCGTGTTGTTTATTCACGCTGATATGCGCCACCGCTAAAAACGCACTTAACGGTATGGCTTCGTTGGGCAGTAATTGGCAACCTTGACCGCTGCGCAATCGATAACCTTGGCCTCGTAGCTGTGCAACACGCTCAGGGTACGCCAACATGATAAGTAAACCGGCACTGTGTTCATCGAGTGATTGGGCCTTAATATGCAATTGCCCCATGAGTTTTTTCGCCAGCTTCTTTATGCGTAACGCCACTTTATGATTGACTTGCGCTTGGGCAAAACGGTGGGGGATAGATGATCCCTGAAACAACTGTAAACGCAGCTCTAAATCACTATTGTGACCCGCCTGAAAATCAAAATGTAATGGATCTCCCTCACTTAAAATAGCCGCTACGAAGCATGCTGTGTAGGCCAAATTCAATGACTTGGCTTCTATAATCATGTGGGCAAGTCTTGGGTGCAGTGGCAGTTGGCTTATGGCTTTTCCGTGAGGGGTTAAGCTTGCCTCATGGGTAATATTGAGTTGCTCTAATAGCGCAAGGCTGTTTTGCCAGCGCTTTGCATTGGGCTGGTCCAATAAAAAATAGTCGTTTAAATCAAGGCTACCCCAGCTGGCCAAATTCACGGCTATTTGCGCGCTGTCACACAGTTCAATGGATTTATCACTAAACGGCGGGCGCGCTAAAAAATCGGTTTCACTGTAAAGCCGGTAACAGGTGCCCGCTTGTACACGCCCGGCGCGACCGGTGCGTTGAATAGCACTGGCTTGGCTGGCTTTAATGGTAACCAATTCATCCATTTGCTGGCGGCTATTAAATTGCGCTTGGCGCTCAAGCCCAGAGTCTATGACCACCGTAACCTGGGTAAGGGTTAAACTGGTTTTAGCAATATCAGTGGCCAAGATTATTTTTTGTGGGCCATCACTTTTAAGCGCCTCTTGTTGTTGTTGCCAATTTAATTGTCCGTGTAAAGGCACGACTTTTAAATCGTCACCTTCACGATCTTCCAATATTTTTTGGCACTGGCGAATTTCTTTTACACCGGGTAAAAAAACCAATATATCGCCACTCTCGTTTTTTAATGCATGGCCTACAGCTTGGTTTACTTGCTGGCTTAAAAAAGGCGCTTGATTACGAATGAGTTTGGGCGGCAGGTAGTGAATGTCTACTTCAAAGCTACGGCCTTCGCTGATTAATACTTGAGCGTCTAAGGCGGTTTGCAACGTGTCACTGTCTAGGGTGGCACTCATAAGTACGATTTTTAAATCGTCACGTAAATAGTCCTGACATTGCACGGCTAAGGCTAAACCTAAATCAGTTTGCACATTACGTTCATGAAACTCGTCAAACAAAATAGCAGCACATTGTGGGATGTCGTTGTCTTTTAACAAACGCTGGCTGAGTATGCCCTCGGTCATTACCACCAGTTTATTGCTGGTATTGACCTTAGAAAATTCTCCGGTCATTAACCCTATGGTGTCACCCAGTTCTTCATTAAGGCTATTAGCTAAGCGCCGAGCCACCATTTCAGCCGCGAGACGGCGTGGCTCTAATAACCATATTTGTTTGTTTTTAAGCCATTTTGCATCCAGTAAATGCAATGGCAATAACGTGGATTTACCCGCGCCAGGAGGGGCCATTACAATAAGCCGAGTATGTTGAGCGAGCGCGTCTTGAATGGGCGCTAAGATGTCTTGTATCGGTAAGCTAGTCATAAGGGGCATTATGCTCAGGAAGCTCTAAATATCAAGGCGCAGACTGGGTTTGTTTGTCTATACTGAAAAGTAATTAGGGAATATTTAGCGCAATTAACAAGGGTTTACAGATGAGCGATTTTATTCGTGTCATGTCACTTAAGACCAAATTAATCGTCACCCTTACCATAGCGTTTGTTTTGTTGACGGTGGTATTGGTCGTTAACCTAAGTACTAACTTAGGCAGTATGAAAGACAACCTAGTGGCGCAAACTCGTACCACTATGGAGCAAGAAGTACTGGCGCGCTTAGACAGCGATGCCAGCAAATTGGCCAACCTTATTGGCGGCTTTATTAATGGTGTGTCTTTAATTCCCACTACGATCGCGGCTAACGTGACAACGGGGATTGAAAATCCGGCGGTTCAATTGCGTCGCGAACAGCTCAATCAATTGATAGAAAGCACACTTTCTCAGAATCAAGATATAAGCTCCATGTATATCCAGTTTGAGGCTAATGGCTTTGATGGATTGGATGCGGATTATATCGACAGTCCCGAGATTCATTCTGTGCCCAATACAGGTGGAGTAGAGATGTATTGGATACGAGATCAACAGGGCAATGTGATACAAGATCGCGTATTGGATTCCACCGAAAAACATAATACCGCTCTCAATGAATTTGGCCTGCGCGAAGCTGAATGGTA
The DNA here is from genome assembly GCA_029938135.1 of Bermanella sp. Classification (GTDB taxonomy): domain Bacteria; phylum Pseudomonadota; class Gammaproteobacteria; order Pseudomonadales; family Oceanobacteraceae; genus Bermanella. Next base: position 18,318 of record JAPYOO010000034.1, read on the forward strand.
TTTATGCTCTAAAGATTCGGGTAAACCGTGTACGTCAGAGCCTTATTTATATGAAATTACACCAGAATACAGCGAGTTAATGACCAGCATTACCGCGCCAATAATGGTTAACGGGCAATTTAAAGGGTTAGTGGGGGTGGATCTAAACTTGCCAATATTTCAAAAACTCACCGACACTTTAAGTAAAGAGCTGTTTGATGGTAAGGGACGAGTGACCTTGCTCAGTGAATTAGGTCTCATTGCCAGTTCCAGTCATTACAGCGACAAACTAACACGACCATTAAAAGAAGCGCGCCCCACTTTCGACGGCCAACTGACTAAGTTGCACGGCCAAACCAATAAACGCTGGTTACATGAGAGTACTTACTATGTGGCAAAAAGCATTTCCCTTAAGGCGTCGGGTGTTACGTGGTCGGTGTTAATCGAATTGCCCCAAGAGGTTATTTTTGCCACCACCAATGAACTTATCACCACTATGGATAATTCGGTGGTGGCCATTATTAGCCGTGAGATAGCACTTTCATTATTTGTCACTATTGTGGCCATTTTTGTGGTGGTGTTATTAACGCGCAGCATCGTTAAGCCCATCAAGACTCTCGATGAGATGGTGCAAAATTTAGCCAGTTCAGAAGGGGATTTAACGCAAGATATTAGACTTAATACCCATGCCGAGCTTATTTCACTTAGTAAAGGTTTTAGCCAGTTTATTGTGAAATTACGGGGAATGGTCACCGAGTTAAAATATGTGGGGGATGTCGCCAAGGGCAGTGCTATAAAAGGTAAAAGCATTAATAAAAAATCACTACAAGCCACCGAAGAACAACAGCAGGAAATAGACAGCGTGGTGACCGCCAGTAACCAAATGTCAGCCAGTGCCTCTGAAGTATCTAAGGTGGCAGGTGATGTGGCTAACAATGCTCAGTCGGCCAAAGATACGGTGCTGTCATCACAAAAGACCTTGGCATTGTCGGTGCAAACCGTACAGGGACTAACCGCAGACATGAACATGGCCAGCGAGTCGATCTCTGAGGTTGCGTCACGCACTGAAGACATTAACCGCATATTAGATGTGATTCGCGCCATTGCCGAACAAACAAATTTACTGGCATTAAATGCGGCCATTGAAGCGGCCCGTGCTGGAGAACAAGGGCGCGGATTTGCAGTGGTGGCCGATGAAGTACGAAACCTTGCGTCTAAAACCCAGACCAGTACCGAAGAAATTAACCAAATGATTCAAAGTTTAAAAGGCGGGGTAGATAATGCGGTATCGGTTATACAAAACAGTACCCAAAAAGCTCAAGGGGCCATGGATGAGACCCAGCAAAGTTATGATTCGTTAACCAGTGTGGTGGTTGATATCGGCTCTATTGCCGATCACATTGCTCAGGTGGCCACGGCCGCCGAACAACAAAGTTCGGTAAGCGAAGAGATCAGTCGTAACCTTACTATTATAGGTGACGCGGCTAAGTCATTGGCCGAGATGGCCCATGAAAACAATCAAGCCAGCGATGAGCTTGAAAGCCAAATGAACACATTAGACTTACAGCTTTCATCTTTGAAAACCTAAAGGCAAATTAGCAAGTTGTTAATTTTGTGTCTGAGCCTAGGTGACTAAATACAGAGTTACGCTTGGGCTTTTTTACGCGCCACGTTTTGCATTAAAGCTTGCCCGCCTTTTTAGGGGAAAGCTGTCAAAATAGCCCATCCGTTTATTAAATACACCGTCTATTACTGCATTACGTTTACCTAAACTCAAGTGAGCCGTATACAGCACTTCTTCGTGTCACGTCTGGGTGCGAAATGAAACGTTTCTGAGGCGCCCTTGAGCGAAGTTGGCATTGAGTCTGTGTTATTGTGGTATGAGTAGCCGGACAAACTTGCTGCCTAGCAGGAATATATAAAATGAATGACTGGGAGATTAAGCAGCTACGCTACTTCAAAGTGATCTATGAGCTTTCCAGTATTTCAAATGCCGCGGCGCATTTAGGGCTTACACAATCGGCGTTAACCAAAAGTCTTAAAAAACTAGAAGAGCGCTTGTCGTTGGTGTTGTTTCATCGCCACACCCGCCAGCTTTCCCCCACAGACGCAGCCACCGCATTGTATGAACATGTATTGAATGTATTGGCCAGTGCACAAGATTTTTCGTTAAAAGTGGCGCAAATAACACAAGGTAACTTAGGTCAGGTCAATATTGCCTGTGGCCCATTAATTCAGCAGCTATTGGGTGAAATACTGGTAGAGAAATCCATAGATAAACTGCCTCATATTAAGCTGCAAATCAGTAGTGGCAACTTTAAGGCCTTAAGTTACGGATTACTGAATCATGAATATGATTTTTTACTGTACGACGCCGGCGACCTTCAGGCGCTAAATGAACCAGAACGGTTTGAAGTGACACCTTTATTGCAGCTGCCAGTGGTGTTTGTGGTATCGCCAAAACATGTAAACTTTAAAGACACCAGTACCGTGCTTGATTACAAATGGGCGCTGCCCAGTCTACCAATTCGCTTCAAATCTATGATGGGGGACAAGAACTACCGTCAATTTTTAAGTGCCGGTATCCCTCATTATCAAATGGAGAGCATGGAGCAGTGCCTAAACCTTGCCAGGAAAGGGTTAGTGATGACTGCAAGCCTTCAGCATATGGTGCAAAAAGACTTGGATGATGGCACCTTAGTGATGATGGATGTGCCTATGAAAGCCACCACCAACTTTGCACTATACCGACTACGTTCTAGAAAACTGTCGGAACAGGCCCTGTCTATGATGGCGTTGGTGAGAGCTATTTTTGATCAGGACTTTAATACGAACAGTAAAGTAAAAAACTGAACGCTGAATATGCTTAATGTAAGCGGCTTGGGGGAATGTGGTATATGTAAAAGTAAGGGAGTATCATCAAATTAGAGGTGGTTTATGAAAAAAACTAAAAATGTAGTGTCCTTGGATGAAGCCCGTCGTTTAAAGGGACATGTTGTCAAAGAAGAAAAACTAGACGCCATGGCAGAACGCTTTGAAGCGGCCTTGCCAACTAAAGCGACACCCATAAAAGACTTTTTAAGAAAAAAGAAAAACAAAAAGAAGCGTTAACGAGCTTGTGTCAGTTTTTGTTCAATCAGGCTTTTACTTAAGAAGATGGTGAGATTGTCGCTAAACTCACCATGCAGCTCTAAATAACCCGCTAATAAATTATTAATGGCCGTCACTAGGCAAATTTTGCCATCACTGTTCATAAAGTCCCGTTGAATGGTTCTGGCCTCAGGCACCATTGTTTTAACTTCCTTGGCACTGCCATAATGCGTTAATACACTTAAGGCAATTTCGGCTTGCTCGTTATTTTTCAGCAAATTAAAAAAAGGGTATTTAGTCAGTGTCGATACCATGAAACCACCAAAGAGTTAGGCAAGGGGCTGCTATATTAGCCGTTTAAATGACTTACATTGTGGCGGGCATGTTACAGGTTGTATGAAAAACGTACAGACTGTGACTGTGTTACTCTAGAATAACTCAACGCATACGTCTTCGCGGCTGCGGTTACGGGCGTTGTCTTCTGCTAATACAATTTCTTTAAGCTCCATAAACTCATCTTGGTTTAACGCGCTTACATCTATACTCTGAAAAGCCCGTACATCCATAGTGTGCCCTGGAAAACATTTTTTATGTATTGCGCCTAAACCTACAGCTGTCATGCCTTGTTTTCCAAATACTGACTGGTCACAAATGATACATTTCATAGAGGCATATCCAGTGGATTGAAGTTGATGGCGGGATATTACCACTTGGCAGGTAAATAAACAGTGTGAATGATGACCAAGTGGTTAAGTTTTGTAAGCAACCCTCTGCGTTAAGTTTAAAGAGGGTTAGGTTGGCTCAGGCTACTTTTTTACCAGATACACTCCACATTCAATGTGGTGGGTGTAGGGGAATTGGTCAAACATAGCGAAGCGCTCGACCTTGTGGGTCTCGCACAGCACCTTAAGGTTGTCTTGTAGAGTTTCAGGATTACAGGAAATATAGACAATATTTGGGTACTGGCTAATCATCTTGCAGCTGTCCACGTCTAAACCCGCTCTTGGAGGGTCAACCAAAACGGTGCCAAAGTTGGCGTTCTCAAGGTCTAAGTGCCTTAGTCTGCGGCGCAGGCGTTCACCGCTCATGTGGGCGGTAAACTCCTCGGCGCTCACACGCACAAACTCTACGTTTTCTATGCCATTCATTACCTTGTTATCATTAGCAGCATGCACCGATGTTTTGCTGATTTCGGTGGCCACAACATGGTTAAACTGATCGGCTAGCGCAATCGAAAAATTACCATTACCACAATACAGCTCTAACAAGTCCCAATCACTGCCCTTCACACATTCACGGGCCCAGCTCAGCATATGTTCGTTCACACGGGCATTGGGTTGCGTGAAACTGGCTTCAATTTGCTTGTACTTAAGCAACTTGCCATCCACATTTAGCTCTTCAATGACGTATTCTTGGTCTAACAAAAGGCGCATTTTACGGGCGCGGCCAATGATATGAATGCCCAATTCCTCTTTAAGCTTGCGGGCCACTTCCAGCCATTCATCATCTAGCTGGCGGTGATAAATCAAGGTCACCAACACGTCACCCGATAGCGTGCTTAAATACTCAATAAGAAACAATCTATTGCTTAAAACAAGGCTTTCATTGATAGCCGCCATGATCTTAGGCATCACGTTGCAAATGCTTTTGCTGGCAATGGGGAAGTCGGTGATCTCTATAGGGTCGGTTTTAGTGCCGGGTTTGAACATAGCATGAAAACAGCGATCGCCTTCGTGCCAGACTCTAAATTCAGCCCGCATCCTAAAATGTAACGGCTCGCTTGCATATACGCTTAGATCAGGCATCTCAAAAGGCGCAAACGTCTCTTCGATAAGCTGTTTTTTTTCTGCCAGCAGGGCAACATATTGATCACTTTGAACGGGCTGCATTAATCGATTACCTGGCAGTGGGTGGAAAATTCGGGCGCGCAGTATAAGTCAAAGCGGATGATGCCACTAGTGTACTGTTAGCATGTTGGCTGTTTTTTAGGCATAAACATTGCTACTTATACTGGCCTATCAAACACTTGTTTGAATATCCTTAGTTATAGTAAGGTGTTGTCTTCCATCGCTTTAGGAACCTATATGAACCCTGTTACTCAGTCACTTATTGATTTGTTAAGTGTCAAACTACTGCATACCGGCCCTACGAATTCACTGTACCGTGGTGAATGTGAAGACCTTGGCTTTCGTAATCTATTTGGCGGGCAAATTTTGGGTCAGTCTTTAAATGCCGCCATGCAGGCTGCACCAGAGGGGTTTTTACCCCATTCTATGCATGCGTATTTTTTATTGGCCGGCAAGGTAAAAGGGCATGTGGATTATAAAGTAGAAGTACTGCGTGCAGGGCGCAGCTTTGCAGCATTACGAGTAGATGCCATACAAGATGGCAAGATAATTTTAACCCAAAACACCAGTTTCCAAGTGCCAGAAGAGGGCCTTGAACATCAAATACCCATGCCTGACGTAAAAGGGCCTGAAGGCGTTATGTCGCAGCTGGAAATCAATCGCAAGTTTTCGGCCATGATTCCAGAAAAAATTCGCGATAAGTTTACCGCCGACAAGCCCATTGAGTCGCGTCCCATAGACCCAGTAAATGTTTTTAAACCCGACAAACAAGCCCCAGAAAAAGACGTTTGGTTTAAACCTGTAAATGATTGGAGTCAGCAGGACTTGGCCTTGCATTATTCATTAATGGCCTACAGCTCTGACTTTCATTTACTGGGAACATCCCTGTTACCCCATGGTGTATCGTTCACCACAAAGGGACTGCAAATGGCCAGTTTGGATCATGCAATTTGGTTTCATCATAAACCGCGTATTGATGACTGGATGCTCTATAGCATGGAAAGCCCTGCCAGCAGTGGTGGCCGTGGCTTAAATAAAGGGCGTATATATAATCGTGATGGCCAGCTAATGATGAGTGTGGCGCAGGAAGGCTTAATACGGCTTAAAAAGGATTTATAAATACGCGGTTTACTGGGTGGCAGCACAGCCTGCACCCAGCTTTTTAATTCGTCCTTAAATTAGTCTCTCAATTAGAGTGAAGCTAATCCTGTAAAAATATATTACGCTCGGCTTTTTTCTTGTTGCTGCGTGACTCGCGGTATTGTTGGTGGTACTCAGCATTTTTTCTGTCGTGGTAAAACTGTTCAGCTGCCGTTTTAGGCTCATCACTAATAAGCAGATAGCCGCCTACAATAAGCAAGGCAATTGATATGGCTAAGAAAATAATGAGGCGCTTATTTAAGCCCTTTTCATCCTCGTCACTCTTTTTATTGTTTTTTTTCATGGTGTTATCCATAACCTTGCGCCCTTAAATTGGGTTAAATGACGAATTGTAAACCAACAAACGCACCCTAAAGGTTACGCCAAGTGATGACTATTTAAAGCATAGCAGACAATCTAAAGGCCACTTTAAAGTGGCCCTTAATAAAGAATAGGGAGGGAGGCGTTTTAATAACAGTTAACCAGTATTTAACGAGAGTGTCCCATTTGGGCAAGGGCCATACTGCTGCCCCTTAATAACTCGTTTAAGGTGCTGGGTTTTTTACCGGCAAGGGGCTTCATGTTTGCCTCAAGGGCATTCAGTTCAGCGTTTACAAGCCGATGGAGCGTGTTTAATTCCACGACAATTAGTCACCACAATAGCATCGTACATTACGCCTCCCTTGTTCACGGGTTAATTCATCAGCTTGGCATGTGGCCAACGATATGAGCTACCTTAGTGAGGGTGTGGATGATCGCGGTGATCATAATTTAACCATATATGAGAATGCCCAATTTTTCAATGCTGCTAAGCTTATAAAAGAGGATTGTTGGAACGGCTAATTTGAAATACCTTTTTACTATTACACTTCTTTTGATAGGCGCATTTTGCCAAGCTGACGCTGCCCCTATGGATGGCTTACATACAACAGAGCTATCCTATTGGATAGAACCAGAAGGTGAGCCCCTCACTTGGCAACAAGTGCTTAAACAAGCCCATTGGCATGAACAAAAGGGTGAATTTAATCTAGGGTATGCCCAAAAAAAGGTATGGGTGAGTCAAGGCATTCACAGTTTTAGTAACGACAACTGGGTACTTCAAATCCCCTATCCATTACTGGATTACATTGATGTATATCTGCTTAAAGATAATCGGGTTATTACGGAATTACACAGTGGTGACCTAAGGCCTTTTAATACCCGTTTAGTGGAAGTTCCCGACTTCATTCTAGGCATGCCCACAGAAGACGGAGCCGAATACCGTCTGTTAGCGCGTATCGAAACCGAAGGCACCATGATGATGCCTTTAACCTGGAAAACAGAACGCCATTTCGCCGAACATCTGGCCCAACAGCAACTTATATACGGTGCTTATTACGGTATATTAATCGTAATGGCGCTTTATCATTTATTTATATTTTTAGTCATTCGTGAAAAAAGTTATTTGTTTTATGTGTGCAGTTTAACGGCGTTTGTATTTTTACAATTAAGTTTTGACGGTAGAGGCTTTGCTTGGTTTTGGCCGCAATTTCCACAGTTAAATACGGTGATGTTTCCGTTGTCATATTGTTTGTATCAATTGGCTATTTTCACATTTATGGCGGAATTTTTGCAGTTACGTCAAAGCAGTCCGTACTTAAATCGCTTCTTTATATTTTTGCGTTTAGTGGTCTTTGTATATTTAGTGCTTATATTCTTTTTACCCTACGAAAAAATAGTGCCCATTATAGTGATCACCGCCATAGGCGGCATCATGTCAGGGTTGTTAAGCAGTGCTTACTTATGGTTTAAGGGATTTACGGCCGCCCGTTATTTTACCTGTGCTTGGTTAATGTTTTTAGTGGGTCTTTTATTATTAAACTTTAGGGGATGGGGGTTAGGCGAAACCAGCTGGTTAAGCCAATATGGCTATTTATTGGGATCGATATTTGAAGTGTTATTGTTGGCATTTTCGTTAGCCGATCGCATTAATACCGTGACACAACAAAAACACCAAGTAGAGAAAGATCTAATTGATAGTCAAAGACAAAATCTGGCTAACTTAAAACGTTATGAACAACTATATGAATATGCACCGGTGGGTAACTTTCAAAGTGATAAAAACCACCAACTCATCAGTGTAAATCAAGCCTGTGCCAAAATATTTGGATTCGACAGCCCTCAAAAAATGCTGGATAACATGACGGACGTTCAAAAATACCTCAAGTCTGATTTTGACGTATTTCGCCAAATAGTCCGAACCGCCATCAAGCAAAGTAATGTAAGTGACCAAGAGCTATTAATTAGTGATGCTCTTGGCCACGAGCGATGGATTAGCTTAAGCATGCGCCATACCGAAGGCACCGATATTGAAGGCTTTGAAGGCGTGATCGTTGATATTAGTGCACGTAAAAATGCCGATAAACTCAATGCTGAATTAGATCAAGAACGTTTACGGTTTATGGAAAAGTTCTCCCTAGGGGTGGCTCAGCAAATACATACCCCTTTAGGCAGTAATGTAGCGACCACCGCCTTTATACGTGAAGGCTTAGACGATTTAATCGCGCTTAAAAAGTCCAAGCAAATGGTGGTAGCCGATTATGATGACTTTATTGAGCTAATACAGCAGTCTTTTTCATTACTGGCAACAAATCAAACACGCATTACCCAGGTTATTAAACGCTTCAGGGAAATATCAGCACAACACTTAGCGTTAAAAGGCGGGCACTTTAATTTAAAGAGCGTGATCGATGAAACGGTAGACAGTCAGCGCTGGAAAATGGCGGGCTGGCGCGTCAATGTGGTGTGTACCAGTGACTTATATATGGTGAGTTATCAAAAGGCCATCAGCGTGATACTGACTCAGTTAATTGACAATGCCATTCAGCACAGCGGCGCCGAGCTTAATCAAGACCCTGTAATTTGGATTCGTGGAGAGCTAGACGCCGAAGGCAAAGTGATGATTGTTGTCACGGATAATGGCCGAGGCATTAAAAAGCAGCAGTTAAAAAACCTATGCCAACCATTTTTCACCACTCAACCCGGCATCGATGGCCACATAGGGTTGGGTTTGTATATGGTATATAACTTAGTGCATAGGGCGTTAAACGGCCGTTTATATTTCCCAGTAACCGGCAGTGGATTTTGCGTACAGCTGAATATTGCACAAACCTTAAAAGAACTTGAATAACCGTTTATTAGTAATGGGTAATAATATTT
>JAPYOO010000242.1 GCA_029938135.1 Bermanella sp.
ATTGCTCTATTTGATCACAAATAAAGCGGGCTTCGTCTTGTTCGTTAAAGGCTTCATAAAGGTGAATAGGTTCGCCGGCCTCGCCTTCAGTCCATAATTTTTTACCCAAACGGCTGGGGTTATTACCAATCACCGCGTTGGCGGCGTTTAGAATATTGCTGGTTGAACGGTAGTTTTGTTCAAGCTTTACGTTTTGCGCTCCTTCAAAATCCTGGGTGAACTGCAAAATATTTTCTATCTTGGCACCACGCCAACCATAGATAGATTGATCGTCGTCGCCTACTGCCATCATGGGGATCACTTTACCCGCTAATACACGCAACCAAGCATATTGAATGCTGTTGGTATCCTGAAACTCGTCCACCAATATAAAGCGAAAACGATTTTGATATTGAGCCAATACAGTAGGCTGGTTTAACCATAGTTCGTGGGCACGCAATAATAGTTCTGCAAAATCCACCATGCCGCCACGCTGACACGCTTCTTCGTAGGCGCCATAAATGGTCACCATGGTTTGCGCCCATTTATCATTAAACGGCTGAATATGTTTGGCGCGCAGGCCTTCGTCTTTTTGCGAGTTTATATAATGTTGAGCTTGCTTGGGCTGAAATTCGTTTTCGTCGATGCTCATGGCGCGCACGATACGTTTAATTAAACGCAGTTGATCGTCGCTATCAATGATTTGGAAGTTTTCGGGTAAATTGGCTTCCTTCCAATGTATACGCAATAAGCGATGCGCTAACGAGTGAAAAGTGCCAATCCATAAATGCCTTGGACTAATACCGGTAAGCTCTTCGATACGATGGCGCATCTCTTTAGAGGCTTTATTGGTAAATGTCACCGCCATGATAGAGCCTGGGCTTAAATGCTCTATTTGCATTAACCAGGCGATTCGGTGCACCAATACTCGTGTTTTACCGGAACCTGCTCCGGCCAAAACTAATTGGTGGTTTAAGGGCGCGGCGACCGCGTCTCGTTGTGGCGGGTTTAACCCGTCTAAAAGTGCTGTTACATCCATGGCGAGCAGTTTAGCAAAGCTTGCTTCACCTGTATGCATTCACAGGCATTAAGTTTTCAACTCTTTAAAGTCACATCTAACAAATAATTGCGCCGAATGGCCAAGCTTTAATGGGTTATTCACGGTGAGGAATATATACTTAATCGTCTACTCCCAAATTAAGACCTTGTTGTGTCCAGCTACAATCCGTTTTTTAAAACCATACGCCAAACCATGCCCGAGATGCGCAAGTCCGAAGTGAAGGTGGCTGTGTATGTTCTGGATAATGCCGAGTCTGTGGTGCACATGCGCATAGTGGATTTAGCACAAGAAGCTAAGGTGAGCGAACCGACCATTGTGCGTTTTTGCCGCGCGCTGGGTTTAAACGGTTTTCAAGAATTTAAAGTGCGCATGGCACAAAGCAACAGCATCATGCCCACCTTTGGTCAGTTTGCTATTAATAGTGATGACAACGGCGCTCAAATTGTTAAAAAGATCTTTGATACCAGTATTAATCAAATAATTAAGGTCAGTAATTACCTAGACGATTTACAGTTTAGTGATGCGGTGGCGGCCCTTATAAAATCTAAGCGCGTAGAGTTTTATGGTTTTGGTGCATCAGGTGCGGTGGCATTAGATGCGATGCATAAGTTTTTTCGACTGCAGTTTGCGTCGGTTGCCTACAGTGATCCGCACATGCAAACCATGTCAGCTGCCACCTTAGAGAAAGATGATGTGGTGGTGGCCATTAGCCAAAGTGGGCGCACCAAGGATTTACTGCATTCCATGCAAGTGGCGCAAGATCAGGGCGCTAAAGTAATCAGTTTATCACCCCCTAACACCCCCGTGAGCGATCGAGCCGATATTCCTATTTTTGTTCACATCAATGAAGATACCGATGTCTTTACGCCCATGACCTCGCGTATTGCACATTTATTAGTGATTGATTGCTTGGCGGTAGGCGTAGCGCAAAGTAAAGGTCCCGAATTTAGAGAGCACTTATCTCGTATTACCAATAGCTTAGGAAGCCTGCGCGTAAATGATAACGAGGACAAAACGGGTTAGTTTTTAAACGAAAAATGATTTTTTGTTTAAGTTTTGTGCGCTTTGTCGCTTAATGTCTATTAAATGGTACCTATAGCTAATTGTACTCTGGTCTTAAAATTGTCATTATGTTGTAACCAAAAACAATAAAAATAAGTTCGGTATTCATCGAACACTCTAAAGGGATGTATTATGGCTCGCGCAGCTAAGCAAAATACTCAGGCTGAATTGGTAAACTTTGACACGGAAGGCAATGTTGTTGTCGATAAGTCTAGTGATGCTTCAACTAAATTGGTGGCTCGTCGCGCCATTGAAGCCCACCTAGAACGCAAATCCATGCACCTAGATGATGAATGGGATTTATTAGAAGCCTAATAAACCTTACCGGCTTTTAAAGTGGGAGGTTGTAAAACAACCTCCCACTTAGCTATGCCTGCAATTGCTTACGCAACTCCATTAATACCTTTTGACTATCCGGCTGCTGCTGACGCCACAACGTAAAACTTACCGCTGCTTGACCCACCAACATACCCAGACCATCTAGTGTCTTTTCTGCACCTAAACTTTGTGACCACTTTAAAAATGTGGTGGGCTCTTTGCCATACATCATGTCGTACACAGCAGTGTGCGTACCGACAACACAGTCCGGTACAGGCGGCAGCTCACCGCTTAAACTGGCCGAGGTACCATTGATAATCACATCAAAAGGCCCATCCAACTGATCAAATTCACAGGCCGAGATATTGCCAAATTCTTTAAAACTGCTCGCTAACACCTTCGCTTTTTCAAAGGTGCGATTCACCACCGTAATAGAAGTAGGCTGTTCATTTAGAAATGGCTGCAAGATCCCACGCACCGCGCCGCCTGCGCCTATCACTAAAATTCGTTTATCTTTTAAAGCCACGTGGTGATTATTAATTAAATCACCTACTAAACCGGCGCCATCGGTGTTGTCACCCAATATACTGCCATCTGCTTGCAGCATGAGAGTGTTCACCGCTTGAGCCGTTTGTGCCCGCACCGTTAGCTGGTCCGCCAGTTGAAAAGCTTGCTCTTTAAACGGCACGGTAATATTTAAGCCCTTGCCATTTTTTTGGAAAAACTCTTTAGCCACGCTTTCAAAGCTGTCGATGGGCACTAACATAGCGCTGTAAACAAGGTCTTGCTGAGTTTGCTTGGCAAATTCACTGTGGATCTGCGGGCTTTTACTGTGATGAATGGGATTGCCCATTACCGCGTATAAATCACTCATGCTAACCAATCCTTTTTCACTAAGAAGTCAGTGTAAAGGCGCGCTTCTTCACTGCCCTCTTCTGGCTGCCAGTTATAATCCCAATGCACAATCGGCGGCAAAGACATTAAAATAGATTCGGTACGCCCGCCACTTTGCAGACCAAAAATGGTGCCGCGATCGAATACCAAATTAAACTCTACGTAACGGCCACGGCGGTAACACTGAAATTTTCGTTCGCGCTCACCAAAGGGCATATCTTTACGTTTGGCCAATATAGGACGGTAAGCTTTCACAAAGTGGTTGCCGATGCTTTGCATAATGGCAAAACTTTTTTCAAACCCGGGCTCGTTTAAATCATCAAAGAATAAGCCGCCCACACCACGAGGTTCATCTCGGTGTTTTAGGTAAAAATAATCGTCACACCACTCTTTATACTTGCCATGCAAGTCATCCCCAAACGGGTCACAGGCGTCTTTAGCGGTTTGATGCCAGTGACGTACATCTTCTTCAAATCCGTAATAAGGCGTTAAATCAAAGCCACCACCAAACCACCAAACGGGCTCTTCGCCTTCTTTTTCAGCCACAAAAAAGCGTACATTGGCATGGCTAGTCGGCGCATAAGGGTTGCTGGGGTGAATGACTAAACTGACGCCCATGGCCTGAAAGCTACGGCCGGCTAATTCGGGGCGGCTAGCGGTAGCACTGGCGGGCAGGGTTTTACCAAATATATGGCTAAAGTTAACACCGCCCTTTTCAATGGCGGCACCATCAACGATTACCCGACTACGGCCACCGCCGCCGCCGTCATACTCCCAGCTTTCTTCTATAAACTGCGCGCCGCCATCTTCTTGTGTCAGCTCACTGCAAATAGTGTCTTGCAGTGATAACAGGTATTTTTTTACGCTTTGAATATCGATCATGCTGCTACTTTGTCCTTGAATTCTGTTGCTCTATTACTGCAAAAATAACGTTTAATTTGTTAACTGCGATTAACTACGAATGACTCGGCCGCTTTGTAAATCAATAATACGACTTGGAGTTTTAGCCGCGCCCAACGGGCCCGATAAAATAAAATCTAATTCTGGGCCTAAAAACTTATGAGCCTGGATGGCATTTTGTACGGTGGCCTCGCCCGCCTCATTAGCCGATGTGGAAACGATGGGGCCACCAAACTGCTTACATAAATCCTGTACCATTTTATGACTGCTTACTCGAATCGCCACAGTTTGGAATCGGCCATGCACTAACGGGTGTATTAAATTATTATGAGGCACTAGCCACGTAACCGGTCCAGGCCAACTGGCTGCCAATAGATCCCGCTGTTTTTTTGGCAAGTCTTTTAATAGAAAGTTAAACTGCTTTATATCAGCGGCCACTAATATCAGGCCTTTTTGTGCATTTCGTTTTTTAAGAGCCAGCAACCGTAATAAAGCCGCTTCTTCATTGGGGTTGCAACCTAATCCCCATACCGTTTCAGTGGGATAGGCAATCACACCCTTGTTATGCAAAATTTGGCTTGCTTGAACTATAGGCCAGCGCATTGAATTTGTGTCTTAAAATTGAATTACTGCGAAAGGTACTATTGCAGCTTAAAAGGTGCAAGATTAACGACTCTGAGGATGCGTTAAATCAATAGTATTTGTATTTGAACAGGCAAAAGCAGGCTTACTCTTCACTAAATCAATGAATAATCCCCTTGCTGCTGACGCACTAGTCCACTTAATTCAAAAT
>JAPYOO010000243.1:0-2995 GCA_029938135.1 Bermanella sp.
ACATACGAATGACCAGTGCGTGGGCGTGACCGCCGCCCACTAATACAATGTCTTTTACCGCTGGCAATTGCATGAAAGGTCTCTAAAGTGATTGAGGTTGGCTATTAAGGTGCAGGCGACGTCTAAAATATACCGCTATATTATCTACCAAAATATTCAAAAGTGCAGTGATTAATATTAAAACCATGGCACGATCAAAGCGGATTTCTTCGAAGGCGGAGTCAATATAAAACCCAAGGGTAGGAATGCCCAGCATGCCTAAAATAGCAGTTTCTCTTAAGATCACTTCCCAGCGATAAAACAATAGGGCTAAAAAGTTGCCATATAAGCGCGGCAGGGTTTCATAAAAGTACAGGTTTACCCCCTGACTTCGGTCGTGTCTGAAAGTTAATTGAGCACTTTGCAGTGCCAGTAAATGGGCAATGACGGCACTGTTGTGGAGAGTAAGAGCAATGATGGCTGGCAACATTGAGGGGCCTAAAATAAGTAGCCCCACAAATCCTAGTAAATACTCTGGACAAGAGCGCATAACGATCAGTAGGCTTTGGCCCAGTGCCCTTGGAGCTTTTGAGAAAAACAATTTAGAGGCCAGTGGAAATAACAGTAACGTCAGGAGCGCGCTACTGACTAACGCGATTTGGGTCAGAATTAGACTGTTAAACACACCTTCCAATATTTGTGTCAGCCACAATTCTTTAAACCAGCTTAAAAAGGCCGGTATATCGCCTGCTTGTAAAGACACTGGGACAATGTCTTGGCTTAAAAATACGCCTACCATGGACCAGGATACATGAGCCACGGGCGGCATGTAGATAAACGCGGCAAGTGTGTACAGAGGCATTAAAGCGGGTTTTAACAGGTACTTTAAACTGGCAATTAAAATAAAGAATACATATAGCAAGGCGGCCGCTTGGGCATAATCCCCTTGTTTAAAAAAGCTCTCTAATTCAAAACCTAAGGTGGGCAGCCCTACAAACCCTAAGATGGCACTGGAGCGAATGCCACATTCAAGTCGGTAGTTAATATAGGATCTAAGTTGGGGCCAGGCGATAGTGAAACGGGTATATAGCAACTGGCTTAAAAGGGATGTGTTTGGGGTAAGGCTTTGTTGGGCGTGATGATCGGTTTCCTCTAATATTTCGGCAAATACTTTTGCAAAAATACCGGTAAATGGAATGAGAATGGCAATAAAGCCGGTTAAGGGGCTTAGGCCTGTAATTTGAATAAATATCAGTGCCCAAAACAGTTCATGCACCGAACGAATAAAGGCACAAAAAGCACGGACCCAATATCGTTTAAACCCGAGTGCCAGTGCAAAACCTAATATGGCCGCGATTACGACTCCTTGAAAGGCAAAGGCGAGGGTTTTGAAAAGTGCGTCGGCGAGAGTGGAGGTGTCTAAAAAGCTGGGAGCAGTAAAGCCTTGCAGTAATAAACTGAGTTCCAGCCAAGGATTAAGGGTGGTGATTTCAAGATCGGAAAAAGCGATGGCCACTAAAGCGACGATGGCAAAGTAAAAACTAATCTTTCTAAGTGCGGGCACTTAATTATATACCTGGTGTATATCGCTTTTACTGACTAGCGAGCTACTTTTATCAAACAGTATTTTACCTTCTTTTAACGCGATAATGCGTTGGCAGCAATTAAGCGCTAAGTCCACATCGTGTAGTGACACCACTAACGTGGTGAAATGTTCACATAAAAGCTGCAAGGTTTTGTGGGCATGAAATTCATCCAGAGCACTGATGGGTTCATCTCCCAATAAAATTTCTTTATTGGAATAGAGTGCACGACCAATGGATACGCGCTGCAATTGGCCACCAGATAGTTTCTGGCAAGGCGTGAATTGATGCTCTTGAATTTGTAGGGTTTGACAAATAGCTTGAATGTCTTGTTTAACGATTGTGCCTGGGCGTAATAGGCGCCACAAGTTTACTAGAAAATGATGTTGCTCAAGCTGCCCCATATAAATATTATGATGAACACTTAGGGTGGGCACTAAACCGGGTTGTTGCGGGCACCATGCTACTTGTTGTGCTAATTGCTCACGTAAAGCCAGTAGCAGGGTTGATTTACCCGCGCCACTTTTCCCTATAATGGCAACGGTTTCTCCAGACTGAATGTTTAGGTCTAAGTTTTCAAGAACGGTGTGAGCCCCGTAACCTAGTTTTCTATGTCTTAACTCAAACCCCATGTTAGTCCATTAGCCCTATGGCCTGAGCGGTTTTCTTGATAGGGGTGTAATCGCTGTTTTGTGCGCTTACAAACCCTTGACGAGGAAAGCTGCTAAGTAAATCTGGATCAGACATGCCCAACAGAGCGGCCTTTATTTTGGCTGTCATGTCTTTGCCAAATTTTTGATCTATATCTCCGCGAACACTCCATTGGTAGTCTGGGTAGTGCGGGGTTTGCCAAATGACTTTCACAAGGTCGGGGTTTATTTTTCCAGCGGCTAGCATGTTGTCCCACACCTTAAAATTAACGGCGCCTACTTGATAACTGCCTGCTTGAACTAACGCAATGGTGCGGCTGTGGTCGCCACTAAAACCCATTCGTTTGAAGGTTTCCTTGGGCGCACCTAAATTTTGACGAATATAAAATTCTGGCATTAAGCGCCCTGATGTTGATCCTTTAGAGCCAAAGGTAAAGGTTTTATCTTTTATATTAGTGGGGAATTCGCTATTGGCTGTAAGTCCGGTTGAATGGTGAGCGATGAAATAGGTAATAAACCGTTGGTCCTCAACGCCTTGGGCGATGGCCTGACTGTTTGCCACTAAGCTTCGAGCCTTAACACCAGACAATCCTCCAAACCAAGCAAGCTGAACCTGGTTGTTACGAAAGGCGGTGATGGCGGCAGCATAACTTTTAACCGGTATGTAATTGACTTCAATGCCTAAATCTTTGCTTAAGTATTGGGCAACTTTATCAAAACGTTTTTTTAAACCGCTGGCATCTTGGTCAGGGATAGCGGTGAAGTTAAAGGTTTGCGCAAAAG
>JAPYOO010000243.1:3095-4991 GCA_029938135.1 Bermanella sp.
AAACCGCTGGCATCTTGGTCAGGGATAGCGGTGAAGTTAAAGGTTTGCGCAAAAGTAAATGGGCTGAGGCATAAAAGCCCTAAAATGAGGCAATGTTTAAGGGCATGTTGTAAGATTTTATTTAAATTCACACTAACGGCCTTTTGGTACTTGATACTGTAGCGACCATTCAAGTAATTCTTCTTGAGATCCTTGTTTTAATATTTCACCCTGACTATTTTTTAATTGATAATCGTACATAGGGTCATAATATTTTTGTAGTAATGTGCCAATGGGCAAGGCAAAACCACTTATATCGCCCTGCGCCATTGCTGCAAGCGCTTCAGCTAACTGATGATGCAGTGAGGTATGGAGCTCGCCGCCCAAGCGTTTTTTAATACGCGATAGATTGAATAATATCTTTTCACTAAAAATTTCAAGCGCTTGTTCCCCATGGGCTTTTTGAAAATAAGGGTATATATCGGTAATGTAATCTTTAATCGCTATATCTACGCGTTCATTCATGGGTGTTTGTAAAATGATGCGTGGATATTGTGTGTTTATAGCATTGAGTAATTCATGAGGCAGGGCCAGTTGGCCAATAAGTCGGCCTTCATCTTCCATGAACACCGGCTGGCTATTTTGATGGCGCAGTTTTAATAAATCGATGGATATGGCGTTTTCAAAGTTAATTTGGCTTGGTTGAGGGCTATACATGGCGCCAAAACTAGAACCTCGGTGATTGGCGCGTCCTTCTAAATCAACATATCGCTTAAGTTTGTGTAAAAAGTGGGTTTTACCACTAGCAGTACTGCCACTTACCAACACCAAAGGCATCGTACTGATGCTGGTTTGAAGTTGCTCCAACAAAAAAGTCCGCATGGCTTTGTAGCCCCCTTCAATAAAAGGGTAATCAATGCCGCTGTCTTTTAGCCATTCTTGGCTTACTTTTGAGCGTAAGCCACCACGAAAACAGTATAAAACGCCTTCGGGATTCGCTTGGGTGAAGCTTTGCCATGCCTGTAGGCGTTCTGCTTTTATTACTTCTGTGGCTAATTCGTTGCCCAGTTTTATGGCTTCTTCTTGCCCTTGCTCTTTATATTGAGTGCCAATGAGCTGGCGTTGCAGGTCATCTAACAGTGGTATGTTATGGCTATTGGGGAAGGCTCCTTTATGGAATTCCACAGGTGCTCGCACATCCATCATGGGAGTGTCGTTTAAAAAAAGAGGTAAAAGATCATTGATATTGGCACGCACGTTTATGGCATCTCCTGACAGGCGCGTGATTATGCCACAAGGGGGGCATGAGTGTGATAGTTTTTGGGCTGTCACTGAGCTTGGAATGAGGATAGCTGGCCCAGCGATAAAGTGGTGTAGGGTGAGAGGGCTACTGGTTTGTGATTGTCTGAATTAGAAAGCTTAATGTGTATAGGGAAACGCGGGCAATGTTCGCTTTAAATTGGATTACGGTTTAGGCCTGTTTAAGGTTGTTTACAATTTTAAATATCTTGTTTTAATAGGCGCGTGCCTTGGAGTGAAAAATCATTCACTAACAGTGGTTGAGCTGTCACTTTGCGCATATTGATATTTAATAAATATAAAAAAGGAGAGGATTTACATGACACTCGCTTATTGGTGTGTATTTATCGCGATTATAATGCCCGTTATATTTACAGGTATTGCCAAGTTTGCTGGCAAAGGCTATGAGCCTAAAGATAATTTAGCCCCAAGGGATTTTTTAGATCGACTACAGGGGTTCAGGCAGCGTGCAAATTGGGTTCAGCTAAATACCCACGAATCAATCCCTGGTTTTATGGCGGCGGTTATTATCAGTCACCAGCTGCAAGGTGATCAAAGCATGATCGATTTACTGGCAGTGGCTTATATTGTATTGCGCCTAGTTTACGGTGTTTTGTA
>JAPYOO010000244.1:0-2921 GCA_029938135.1 Bermanella sp.
GCCTGTGGAAAAGCTGTTAGTAGCTGTGGGTAATATGAAACTAACATGGGGGTAACATTACTAAAGCCTTTAAAATAAAGGCCTTTGTGATTTGTGGGTAACCAGTCAAATAGAGGGGTTATTTACTAATTTGACCATTTATTGAGGTGTACTCAAATCCAATGATTCGGCTGAACACTCCAATGAAAGAGGTATTATCATGGGGGTTGCTAATTAATGTGGTTATTTGAGCGCCTTCAGGCATTAATTCCACAGCTCGCTGTTGGGTGTCACCACCAGGAAATTGCATATACAAAAGGTTAAAATTTTCAGCGTGGGTACTAAACGTAGTGTCCGTGGTGCGCATACCTGAGCAGCCAGATAATAGAGCTAACGCGAGGGTTGCAGTGATGAGTTGTTTCATAATGTAGCATCCTAATTGTTATTATTTTTTGCGGACCTAATGCTAAATAGGGCCAAATTTGATGTTAACGACATTTGCACGGGTTTGCAGATAAAAAAGCCCTAAATCACTGTCCATAAACCTGTATCCCACCGCATTTATCTATATAATGCCCGCCCTGGTGATTTTTTGACCAATAAGTGTACAGCGCTTATTTGGTGTTTTAAGTGTCATTGGTGTTGTTGAGTTTATATATAGGTGAATTAAGTGGATTTTTCCAAGCGTTATGACGTAATTGTTGTGGGTGGCGGCCATGCCGGCACCGAAGCCTGTTTAGCGGCTGCGCGCATGGGGTGTAAAACTCTTTTGTTAACCCACAGCATTGAAACCGTGGGGGTAATGTCGTGTAACCCAGCCATTGGCGGCATTGGTAAATCGCATTTAGTTAAAGAAATTGACGCGCTTGATGGCGCTATGGCTCGTGCGACCGATAAAGGCGGTATTCAGTTTCGTACCCTTAATAGCCGTAAAGGCCCTGCGGTTCGTGCCACACGTGCACAAGCTGACCGTGCCTTATATAAAGCCGCTATTCGTGAAATTGTTGAAAACCAACCTAATCTAGAGTTCTTTCAGCAAGCATGTGACGACTTCATTATTGAAGGAGATACCATTAAAGGTGTGGTAACACAGGCAGGCATTAAAATTTACGCCGATTCAGTGGTGCTCACTACCGGTACTTTTTTAGGGGGCGTTTTACACATTGGTTTGAAAAACCACGAAGGGGGCCGTGCCGGCTCTCCACCCTCTAACGCCCTAGCTAAACGATTACGTGAATTACCTTTTAATGTAGGCCGCTTAAAAACCGGCACTCCGGCTAGAATAGATGCCAGAAGTGTTGATTTCTCGGTGATGGAGCCACAGGCCGGTGATGCGGTGACGCCTGTTATGTCTTTTATGGGCTCGGTAGACGATCACCCAGAACAAATTAACTGCTACATCACGCATACCAATGAAAAAACCCACGATATTATTCGTAAAGGACTTGATCGCAGCCCTATGTATACCGGCGTGATTGAAGGGGTAGGCCCAAGATACTGCCCTTCTATCGAAGATAAAGTGATGCGTTTTGCGGACAAAAACAGCCATCAAATATTTGTAGAGCCAGAAGGGTTATCAACCCATGAACTGTACCCCAATGGCATTAGCACTAGCTTACCGTTTGATGTACAGGTGGAGCTTATTCATTCCATGAAGGGGTTTGAAAACGCCCATATTACGCAGCCTGGTTATGCCATCGAATACGATTACTTTAATCCACAAGATTTAAAGCACAGCCTTGAGACCAAATTCATTAACGGTTTGTTTTTCGCGGGACAAATTAACGGCACCACCGGCTACGAAGAAGCCGGTGCGCAAGGCCTGTTAGCCGGCACAAACGCGGGCCTAAGAAGTTTAGAAAAAGACGCTTGGTACCCAAGACGAGACGAAGCGTACTTAGGTGTATTGGTAGACGACCTTATTACTATGGGCACCGATGAACCTTACCGTATGTTCACAAGCCGCGCTGAATACCGCTTAATCTTGCGAGAAGATAACGCTGATTTACGTCTTACTGAAATTGGCCGCGATTTAGGTTTAGTGGGTGATGAGCGCTGGGCCGCCTTTACTGAAAAACGTGAAGCCATAGAGTTAGAGACACAGCGTCTTAAAACCACGTGGATTCAACCAGGCAGCAGTGAGGCCGAAAAACTAGATGGCATCATTAAAGCCCCTTTAACCCGTGAATACTGCTTAATGGATTTACTTAAGCGACCAGAAGTAAAATACCCGGATATTGGCAGCCTTAAAGGCACACCACCGACGGATCCACGGGTACAAGAACAAGTTGAAATCGCGGCTAAATATGAGGGTTATATTAACCGTCAATTAGAAGAAATTGAGCAGATGCGCCGTTATGAAAATACATTGCTACCACAGGATTTAGTGTACAAAAATGTGGGTGGCTTAAGTAATGAAATAGTGCAAAAGCTTAGCGAACAAAAGCCTGAAACACTGGGCAGCGCCAGTCGTATTCAAGGTGTAACACCAGCGGCTTTAAGCCAACTGCTTATCTACCTTAAAAAGCATCACGCCATTCAGAAGAAGGTTGGATAATTAGGAACACTATGTACAAAGTATTATTAGAAAAAGGCCTTGCGCGTTTAAACATTGAGCTAAGTGGCGATAAAGTTGATTTATTACTGGCCTACCATGCTTTATTAATTAAATGGAATAAGGCGTATAACTTAACGGCGGTACGTGACCCTGAGTTAATGATTTCACGCCACTTAATCGACAGTCTAAGCATCATGCCGCATATCGAAGGGCAGCGCATATTAGATGTGGGTACGGGTCCTGGTTTACCGGGTATTCCATTGGCCATTTGCTTCCCTGAACGTGATTTAACTTTGCTTGATAGTAACGGCAAAAAAACACGTTTTTTAACGCAGGCCAAAATAGAGCTTAAGCTTGAAAACATCACACCTGTGCAAGCGCGCAT
>JAPYOO010000244.1:3021-4961 GCA_029938135.1 Bermanella sp.
GTTTGACTGCATCACTAGCCGTGCCTTCGCCACGTTAAAAGACATGGTAGATGGCAGCATTCACCTATTAAAAGAAGACGGTTTGTTTTACGCCATGAAGGGCCTATATCCCACGGATGAAATTGCCCAATTGGATAGCCGAGTCAATGTGCTAGACTGTTTTGCCCTGTCAGTGCCAGGGGAAGAAGCCGAGCGCCATCTGGTGAAAATACAGAAAAACTAGGTACAGGATGTAGGGCGAAGCAGGATGCCCGAGCTGAGGTCAAATTCTAGTGAAAGCTAATAATAAGTAGGTGTAGTGTGGGTCGAATTATTGCGGTAGCGAATCAAAAAGGCGGTGTGGGTAAAACCACTACCACAGTAAATTTGTCTGCTTCTTTGGTGGCGACCAAGCGAAAAGTATTGGTAGTAGACCTAGATCCTCAGGGCAATACCACGATGGGCAGTGGTGTAAACAAACACGAGTTAGAGACCTCTGTTTATGAACTGCTTGTGGATAAAATGCCGGCACAAGATATTAAAGTGCACTCGGAAAATGCGGGTTACGATATTATTCCAGCCAACGGTGATTTAACCGCCGCTGAGGTGGAGTTAATCAGTGTCGAGGGCAAAGAACACCGATTAAAAGATGCATTAGATGCTATTAAAGACCAATACGACTATATATTGATCGACTGCCCGCCTTCTTTAAACATGCTGACCATAAATGCATTTGTGGCCGCCGACGGTATTATTATTCCAATGCAGTGCGAATATTATGCTTTGGAAGGTTTAAGTGCCCTAATGAATACCATTGAACGTATTCAGCAAATTAACCCTGAATTACAAATAGATGGTTTATTGCGCACGATGTACGATCCTAGATCTAGCTTAACCACGGATGTATCGTCGCAGTTAATTAATCATTTTGGCGACCAAGTATACGGCACCGTGATTCCGCGTAACATTCGCCTAGCTGAAGCCCCTAGTCATGGTTTACCTGTGCTGTGTTATGATAAAACCTCTCGTGGTGCAGTGGCTTATTTAGCCTTGGCGGGCGAAGTAAATCGAAAATGTAAAAACCTAAAGAAAAAAGAATCAGCAGTTTCCTAGACTTCTTAACTCATTACTAAACCCGAGCAGCCAAACTGTTCGGTCTGATACGGCTTAAAAAAACACATGGCAAAAAAACGTGGACTGGGCAACATGGGGTTGGATGCCCTACTGGCAGGCGCAACGACTAAAAAATCAGCCAATAATGGTGAGGCCACGCAAGATGATGGCGCTCAATTAGAAGGCGAGCTAAAACACTTACCCATCGAGTTTCTTCAGCCGGGCCAATACCAACCTCGCAAAGATATGCACCCAGAGCAGCTAGAAGAACTGGCCGCCTCTATTCGGGTTCAGGGCATTATGCAGCCCATTATTGTGCGCCCGCTTGTTAAAAAAGACAGTTACGAAATTATTGCCGGTGAGCGCCGCTGGCGTGCGGCGCAACTAGCTGAATTGCACGAAGTACCTGCGTTAATAAAGAATGTACCCGACGAAGCAGCTATTGCCATGTCGCTTATTGAGAACATTCAACGTGAAAACTTAAACCCAATGGAAGAAGCGGTGGCGTTACATCGCTTGCAAGAAGAATTTGAGCTTACTCAGCAGCAAGTAGCCGAAGCCGTAGGTAAAAGCCGAGTGACGGTCACTAACCTATTACGCTTAATGAACCTAAACCCAGACGTTAAAACCTTGTTAGAGCACGGTGACATTGAAATGGGCCATGCCCGTGCCTTGTTAGGCCTGCATGATCAGCATCAGTCGGAAGCGGCACGCCAAGTGGCCTCTAAGTCACTGACGGTACGCCAAACGGAAGCATTAGTGCGCGCCTGGCATGAACAAAAAGACACCACTCAAAAAACCACCTTAAATCCAGATGTTGAACGCCTACAGTCCAGTCTTAGTGATCG
>JAPYOO010000245.1 GCA_029938135.1 Bermanella sp.
GCATTTGTCCGCTCGCTGCATAATGCTCTCGGGGTTATCCTCTTTTTTAGATAAAGCGACACCAAAACTCACCGTTACTTGATCAATATCAGGGAATTTATGCTTGGCGATAATTGAGCGCAATGTATCCATTCGCTCAAATGCGGTGGTTGCATCAACTTTTTGTAAAATGATAATAAACTCTTCACCACCCCACCTGGCAATAAAATCATGTTGCTGTGCATGCTTTTTTAATAGAGCGGCTAGCGACTGTAATATTTTGTCACCCGTTAAGTGTCCGTAGTTATCATTCACCAACTTAAAATGGTCTATATCCAGCAATACCGCGGCTATAAATTTATTCGCTTGTTGCGCTTCTTTAAGCGCCTGGGGAAAATAGCTATCGGTACGAGTACGGTTATTAAGTTGAGTGAGTTTGTCGGTAATGGATATTTTTTCGATATTAATATAATCAGATTCAAGCTTATCGCTTAGTTTATTAAACCAGTGAACTAATAAACCAATTTCATCCCTATTGTTTCGCTTAAGCCTGCGACTAAAGTCGGTATTTCCAAGGGCTAATTCTTTCATACGTACCACCATATTTAACAAACTACGCCGTGTAGAGATTGATACCACTAACATCGCTATAATTAAAAATAACATGGAGGAAATGGAGATCACCATGCTCCAAAATAGCATTTGGTTTAAAGAGCGGCTGGTTTCATCCAGTGTATATCTAAATCTGTCTTGTATGCTTTGTTTTAAAGAGCCAAATTGCTCTAAAGAGGCATTGTGATAACGCTCTACGTCACGAATTAAATCAGGTGATTCACCGATGGTTTTTTTATTATTAATCATTTTTCCTGCGAGTTGTTTCACATTTAAATAGTACAACGCAAAATTCTCTTGAGTTTTCATCAATTCCTGCTGATCAACAATATCTGGGTACAAGGCTAATTGAGTTAGGTTATTCTCAATTTTTTGCTTAAGTTCCATGGCATTTATAAACCAATGTTCTTCACTGGCTAAGACCGCATCCTTAAACGCGTCACGTAAACCTTCAAACAGCTGAGTATTGGCACCCACTAATTCTAGTAGGGGAACATAGTGATCACGAATAGATTCAATTTTGTCACTGCTGTCTTGATGCTCTTTATAGCTGTATGCAATAAAGCCGCTATATAAAAAGAGGCTAAGCACCGGCACAAGCAGCATTTTTTGAAAAATTGTCATGATAATCAATCTAGGAGCTATTCTAATAATATTAGACCACTTTTTAGGTCATTCTAATTTTGACTAAGAATTTATATTTATATTCCATAATTGCATTAAATAGCCTTTTATTTCAGGCTATTTCTGTGGCCGAACCTTGGTCGGAGCGTGTGTACATTAATGGATTTTATACCATTGACCTTACCTACACTGACGAAGACATAGGTTTAGTCAGTAATAGCCATAGGCCAAGGTCCTATGACAATGAATCGGCAGGCCTTGAAAATTCCGTTTTTGGGGGGCAAGTTGAACTCGAAATAAATGAGAACATAAGTGCATTTATGCAGGGAAAACTGTTTTATGGCAGCCATGATAATGCTTCTTCCAAAGTAGACTGGGCCTACCTTAGCTATGACTTTGGAGAGGACACTCGGGTGCGTGGCGGTCTATTTCAAATACCCTTTTTACAAGGGACTGAGCTTAGAAATATCGGTTTTAGCCGCATATGGGCCAGACCACTGATACCCGAAGACGGCGCCAGTGGTTTTAATGAATACCTAGGCCTTGAGTATTTAAAAAGTGTATATACAGGCAACAGCCATTGGGATTTCCAGGCAGCAGCCGGTGTGGTTGAGCACGAAAATGACTCCGTAGAAAGCCGTAATATAGAGCTCATGACCGCTCGTTACCAATACAAGGGCTTTTGGATACGATCAGCTTTCATCCATGGGGAATATGCGGTAAACGACAGTGATGGCGACCGCCTGTCATTTTCAGGCAATGCTTTTTTAACCAGTATTGAAGCCGAATTGGCCTATGCAGGCATGATTATCAATGGGGGTTACGGTATAAGCCGTACCGATATTACCCCTGATACATCAATCTACTATGTATCTGTGGCATTTCCATTGGGTCACGTTATCCCCTACCTTTATACCAGTAAACGTAATTTAAACATTGAACAGGTAGAGGCGCCACCACCCACGCCTGGTATACCACCCGATGGCAATCCACCACCCGACGCAGTACCGTTACCGCCTCCTGAAGATGGTTTACCTAAAGTAGGCGATTATGATGTCTATAGTTTGGCCATAGGTGCACGCTGGCATGTAACTGAGCGATTTGGATTTAAATTCCAGTGGGAAAACATAGAGCAAAATAATCCTGCCAATTACCAAGGCAATGCACCCACTAACAATGGTAATACTGTCTCTATATTATTTGAGGGGGTCTTCTAATGAAGTCTCTCTTAATGGTTTTTTATCTTTTCATTTTACTACAAAGTAGCCTGGCTTTTTGTAACTTACCGTCAGATCAAATAGTGGTAGTAGTGTCAAAAAGTTCTGACATTGAAAACCTACAAGACAAGCAAATTGCTAATATATTTTTAACCCGTACAAATCGTTTTCCTAATGGAAAAAAGGCGATTCCAATTGAAATAAGTAACGGCAATTTAAGGGACGTGTTTTATCAGGAGATATCGGGGAAGTCACCCACTCAATTAATGGCCTATTGGACCACGCTTATTTTCTCGGGAAAAGGAAAACCACCAAGAGGTTATAGCGATCTTAATTCACTGATTTCGCGTTTGCATAAAAACCCCAATAGTATTAGCTATTTATCATTGACCCAAGTAACCGATGATTTAAAGATTGTATATCGTTTTCCATAGTTATTATTCATAACGGTTATTAAAATACAGAACTAAGACTGTGCATTGAAAAACACCCATAAATGGACTAAACCTAATAGACACTTAATGTGTCTTTGTTATGTAGGATGGGTGTAAAATGAGTGTGTTGAGCGCAATAAGGCTTACCACTAGGCAACTCACAATCTTATTTGTGTTACTCAGCTGCCTGCCTGCCGCCTCAAATCCGCTTCCAAGTGAACTGCGCCTAAACTCTGGAAACGATTTCAAACCCTGGTCCGACCAATCATTACCCAATGGCGGCGTTATCACCGAAATAGTTCAAACCACCTTCAAACACATTGGCATTAATACCACCATTGAGTGGTTACCTTGGAAACGGGGTTACTATAGTGTGGTCTCAGGTAATAATGGTGACTACGGCACCTTTCCCTATTCCTATTCAAATAAACGCGCCATAGAGGTTTATTATTCTATCCCTCTTTTAATCAGCGGCTTAACCATATTTGTATTAAACGATAATCCCATAGAGAAAGATTATAAAGATACAAGCGCGTTGCATGGGCTGCGTTTTTGCACAGGCCTTGGTTATGCTTTTAGTGATTATTTGCCTCTAGTGGGCTCAGGGAAAATCACCCTTAAAACACTGGCAAACATTCAGCATTGTTTCTCAAGTATTAAGGCCGGACGAATGGATGCGGTAGTGATTAACAAACATGTGGGCTGGGGAATTGTGCATGCATTGTTTAAAGAGCCACATGGTTTTAAGGAGTTAAAAGAACATAAGCCCAGCGTGTATCATTTAGTCGTAAACAAAGAATACCCTAATAGCTTGGATATCCTTCATCAGTTTAATAAAAGTTTGCTTACGCTTCAAAAAAATGGCGTCATTGACGAAATAATAAGCCGCCATATGAAACCCAAGGATTAAAAAATTTAGCGTGAACATTCAATATACAATAAAAATTGGCCGCCACTCGCTCCCTACTGCTAGCGCTTAGGTAATAACGACTTATTTATAAGCATAATGTATTTAGGCTTCGCTGGTTCGGTTTTCAAGATATTGAAAGGTATCCATTAAGGCGCTCTTGGAGCTTCTAGGTGCAAAACCCAATTCTCGTTGAGCCTTTGAAATATCATATTCTTGTTTTACGCCGTAAAATAATTGTACCTGGCTGCTTATCAAGTCTGCGGGTTTTCCTGTGACTTTGGCAGCCAGCTCCATGAACCAAGCAATGCTTAGAAGTAACCACTTGGGTAAAGTTGGCGGTAACGTATAGTCGTGTTTAACGGTATTGGCCGCGTTAATTATTTCACTTAACGACGATGATTTTTCATTGGCTAAAATATAGCGATTACCCTGTTTGCCTTTACACGCTGCCGCATGAATCCCTTGGGCTACATCGCGTACATCAACAAAGTTAAAGAAAAAATTGGGGTTAAAAGGCAATGATTTGGTTTGTATGTCTTCTATGAATTTCATGGTATCTGTTAAGCGAGCAGCATTAGGGCCAATCATAGCCGAAGGCTGTACGGTTACCATCCATAGGTCAAGTTTATCTGCCAGTTGCCACGCTCTTTTTTCAGAACGAATTTTGGACTCATAATAAGCATTCGAACAATCATCATTCCATTCGCTTTCATTTAGTGGCTCACCATTATGCCCGATGGCTGCAACTGAACTCACGTAAACTACTTTCTTGACATTGGCTTTTGCCGCCGCCTCAAGCACAATTTCGGTGCCCTTTATATTGGCTTGAATAATTTCTGTTTCGGGGTCTTTGGCCCAATGTTTAAATACGGCAGCAACATGATATAGCACATCCACACCTTGTAGAGCGCCTACCATCGCATCAAAATCTAGCATTTCTGCATAAACTAACTCGCAATCTAAACCTTCAAACATATCGCTTTTATGGGTATCACGAACGCCAGCACGTACCCTTTCACCCTTGTTAAGGAGTGTTCTGACTAGATTATTGCCTAGGTGCCCATTCGCACCGGTCACCATACATAGCTGAGTCATGAGTCTCGTCCTTTAAAATTGATATTATCAATGTACGGACAAGATTCTAAACCTTGCCCCTAGGGGGAGGGTCAAGG
>JAPYOO010000246.1 GCA_029938135.1 Bermanella sp.
TACCGATTGATTCACAAAAGATGGCGCGGGTGTTTTCGTCGATGGCCTTTTCAAATCCATCAAAATCATCCGCACTTACCATGCGAACATCGATGCCTTGACGGGGAAATGAATGGGCAAACAGATTATAGGTGCCACCGTAAAGCTGGCTGGTACTTACAATGTTGGTGCCCACTTCACAGATGGCCTGAATAGCATAGGTAATAGCCGCCATGCCAGACGCCACTGCCAAGGCACCAATGCCTCCTTCCATGGCCGCCACTCGTTGTTCTAATACATCAGTGGTGGGGTTCATTATGCGAGTGTAAATATTACCCGGTACCTTTAAATCAAACAGATCGGCGCCGTGCTGAGTATTATCAAAGGTGTAAGAAGTAGTTTGGTAGATGGGCACAGCCGCCGACTTAGTGGTGGCTTCTGATGTATAACCGTGGTGTAGAGCTAGAGACTCAAGTTTCATATTAGTTTCGCTTTTTGGTTTTTTTTAATGGCGGGTTTAACCCGCCTTTTATTATTCACCAGAAATAATAACGTCTCTTACAATGAAAATTAACAAAAAGTTACATTTAAATAAAAGCTCAAGCCCTTCGTCATGAAAATACAAAATCCCGAGCAAAATTAGTACTCATATTAACCGGGATAAGGATTGGTAAATCTTTCTGGAAAGTCGGCATTTAAATCCAACTCCGCAATTAAACTTTCCTCTTCGCCGGTTTTGGTGTGTTGCCATTGATCAAAAAACACTTGCTTGGACAAAGGCAAGCGTTCACGCCATTTAGCGGTCTCTAGTTCGGGTTTTTTATTGAAGTGACTAACATAACCCATACACAAGTAGGCAATAGGCACTACCTCTTGGGGAATACCCAGAATGGAATGAAACGCTTCTTCCTTTATGATGCTCATCCAACCCACCCCTATGCCTTCAGCGCGTGCTGCCAACCACAAGTTTTGCACCGCACAGACACTGCTATACAAATCCATGGTCTTGATATGGGTACGCCCCAACACTACTGGACCCGCTTTAGAGCGATCGCACGTTATGCACAGATTAATAGGCGCTTCTAGTATGCCTTCCAGCTTTAAAGACCGATAGGATTGCTGCTTTTCCTGATCGAACATCTTGGCCGCTTCTTCATTGGCTTCGGTAAAGGCGTTATGAATCTGCTGTTTTATGTCAGGAGATTTAATGAGCAAGAAATTCCACGGCTGCATGAAACCCACCGAAGGAGCATGGTGAGCCGCCTGTAGAATTCTGGCTAGCACATCATCTGGAATAGGGTCGGGTTTAAACTGGCTACGCACGTCACGACGGTTAAAGATGGTTTTATAAAGACCATCTATGTCACGCTGATGAAAGGTTACGTCTTGCACAGGCACTTGATTTTCAATATCCATAAGGTCCCCTTAATGGAATAATTAGAAAATACGCCTGTCCAAACGTATATTGATTTACTTTCAGGCCGGTCTTCTGACTAAGCGTCATCTCCCTTAATCGCCTTCCCAACTGATTAAAACCAGCCAGTGGCACATGATTAAGCGATCGGCATCACAGCGTTGGGCACGTGGCGGAATATAACAATAGCACCGCCTTCCCGATTATCCGTTAAGTTTAAAAACTAACGGCACCTGAAAGTATGTTGGGCCAATAATATTTGCCCAAAAATCCTTTTACGGTTTATCCTTTATTTTGTTACTGACTAAGAAGTCTTGAATGCACTGTTTGACTCTATGTTGCGAGTCAAAATCTTGATGATGAATTATACCCGTTCTTAATAAACAGATCTGCTCATTGACAGCTATTTTCCGAATTAATATGCCCCGGTGTGCAAAAAAATCTACTAGCTGTTCTCCCAATACATTTGATAAATAGTAACTAGAGAATAGGGCTTCATGGTGGACTCTTTCTGGCTGAATGAGTGCAAATAAAGGGCTGAATATTTCCTGAGTGAGTGCTGCACTCTTGTGGATATTTATGCGCGCTTTTTGTTGCCAGGATTTATTACGCAGGGCTTTAATGGCCACATGTTGCGCCGGGCCGTTCACTGCCCACAACCCTGTCTTTTGTTGCAGGGCTTGGCGAATTTTTTGATTGGCAAACACAAAACCTAAACGTAAGCCCGCTAAACCAAAAAACTTACCAAAGGATCTAAGTACAATCATATTAGGCGATAAATTAGCCAGTACACTGTGCTGGGGAGTAACATCCATGAAGGCTTCATCCACTATTACATAACAATCATTGGCCAGTTTTTTCGCCCACAATTGTATTTGTTGCGAGGAAAATTTAAGCCCTGTGGGGTTATTGGGATTAATGATCAGCAAGTGACGATTTGGAATTTTTGCTAATTCTTGGTCTATGTATTCAACTGCCATTCCCATTTCCTGCGCGGGATAATAGCTAATGTTTACACCACTATTTGACCAGTGCAACACATGCTCTTGGTAGCCAATTTTTGGCGCCAAGATATCAAACTGTGGCAAACATTGAGGCAAACATTGAATGGCCAACTGAGTGCCACTCACCGCCATGACCTCTTCACTTCCATAATAGCTTGCTGCGGCTTGGCACAAGTTTGGCAATTCATAGGGCAGGCGGGTGAACACTTCTTGGGGAATATCCCCCACAGGGTACGCCCGTGGATTCAACCCTGTGGACAAATCGATCCACTGATCCACCTCAACCTTGTAACGCCGGCTGGCCGTATAGATGTCGCCACCATGTAGCCCACTCGCTTCAGCCTGAACTGCAATATTCAAATAAGAACCTCCCAACATAATAGAATCATCGCAAACACAAATAACCATAACACTAGGGCTCGATTCACCAGCTCACAGGCTTGCACTATGCTGTTTGCGCCTACTGGCTGGGCTTGCGATTCTTTTGGACCCAATCCAGGCCTGTGTTGCAATTGAGAGTGGTACTGGGCCGCGCCTCCCAAAGATACATTTAACGCGCCGGCACCTGCCGCCATCACCGGGCCCGCATTGGGGCTCTTCCAATTCATGCCCTGTTGTCGCCAACACTGTATGGCTATTCGGGTATGGCCCACTAATGCATAACTGAGGGCGGTGAGCCTTGCCGGTATAAAGTTTAAAACATCATCGGTGCGCGCCGCACACCAACCAAAATGTAAAAACCGTTTATTTTTATATCCCCACATGGCATCCAGTGTGTTACTTAAGCGGTACAAGGTAACGCCGGGAATACCGGCTACTACAAACCAAAATACGGCAGAGAAAATAGCATCGGCACCATTTTCTAAAACGGATTCGGTGGCCGCCTTGGCGATACCTGTTTCATCCAAGGCCTGAGCATCGCGACTAACAATCATAGACACAGCAAGACGTGCACCACTCATATCATTTTTCAGCAAGGGTTTGGCAATGTTCATGGCATGTTGCAATAGGCTCTGCCAGCCTATGGCCATGTATAAAATTACACAGGCCAGCAACACATAAATTTCTGTGTGAGCTTTTAAATAATATTCAAGAGCAAAGAACAATATGGTTAGTGGTATGACCACGATAGTCCAGGCCAGCATGCCGCTCATGCGCCCGCGCCATTTTGTTAAGGAGTTACTATTCAAATATTTCTCTATGGCCAGTGCCAGGTTGCCAAATCCCACCAGCGGATGAAAACGCTTGGCTTCACCCAATATAAAGTCCAAAATAAATGCCACTAATACACAGATTAAAATACTCATGACAACCCCTCCTTTTGCTCGTCTATGTCCAGCAGTAAGTTTTGCAGGGCTTGTGCATATTCATCCTCTTCTTGCCCCTCAGGCTTTTCCCACAACCCTCTTTGTTTCGCTTCCAACATGCGCTCCGCCATTTCTTCCAACGCCGGCAGGTTATGTTCACGCAAAAATTGCTGATTGGTTTCATCAAAAATTAAGGCGTCGCTCACCTTCTCATACTGGTAGTCATCAATGAGATCGGTGGTGGCGTCATAAGCAAACATGTAATCGATGGTGGCGGCCATTTCAAACGCGCCTTTATAGCCGTGTTCGCGCATGGCATTTATCCATTTTGGATTTAAAACCCGTGAACGTATTACGCGATTTAATTCTTCTTTAAGGGTACGCATCTTGGGCACTGCCGGGTTAGAGTGATCACCATGATAAATAGCCGGCATCTTGCCGGATAAAACATTCACCGCATTGCTCATGCCCCCTTGAAACTGATAATAATCATCGCTGTCTAATAAATCGTGTTCGCGGTTATCTTGGTTTTGCACCACCGCTTCCAGTTTTGATAACTGATGTTGAAAGGCCGATCTGGCTTCCACTGCGTCGGATGAGCCATAGGCATACCCACCCCAATTTAAATAAGCATCGGCAAGATCCGAATCCTTTTCCCAGCATCGCTCGTCAATTAAACCCTGCAAGCCGGCACCATAGGCACCGGGCTTGCTGCCAAATACTCGGTAACTGGCCTGCTGCCAGGCCACTTCTTCCGTAAACCCTTCTTTTACTAATTGCTGGCTACGGGCCTGCACATGTTTGCGTATGCTGTTACCAAAACCCGGTTCTTCCAATTTGGCCAATGCCTGTACTGCCGCATCATAGACGCGCATTACGTTGGGAAAGGCATCGCGAAAAAATCCCGACACTCGCAAAGTTACATCCACCCGTGGTCGTTTCAATAACATGGTGGGGGTGATTTCAAAATCTACCACCCGTTGCGAACCTTGTGCCCAAATAGGCTTAACCCCCATCAATGCAAACGCCTGCGCAATATCATCGCCACCGGTGCGCATGGTGGCTGTGCCCCATACTGATAAACCTAGCTGTTTGGGATAATCACCATGATCTTGTAGGTGTCGCTCTATTAACGCTTGGGCCGATTTTTTACCAAGCGCCCAAGCGGCCTTGGAGGGAATAGCACGATTATCCACCGAGAAAAAATTACGCCCTGTGGGTAAGGTATCCAAGCGTCCAC
>JAPYOO010000247.1 GCA_029938135.1 Bermanella sp.
TTAGCCTTCCTATAGTTAACCGGCGCGATGCCAATATTTTTCTTAAACAGGCGTGAAAAATAATAAGTGTCGTCATATCCCAGTTCGGCAGCGATGTGTTTTACCGAGCGTGGAGTACTATCCAGTAAATAGCACGCGCGTTGCATTTTCATGTAAATAAAGTAGTTAATGGGGGACTCGCCCGTCGCCTTTTTAAATTTCTTTGAAAAATGATACTTAGATAATTTGGCTGCTTGGGCCAATGTATCTAGGTCAAGCTTGCCATGAATGTGTTCTTGCATCAGAGCGCGAATATTTTCAGTGTTAAAACTATTATCCGCTTGGTGTTGGCGCTGTTGTACCAATAGCGCTAAGTAACTCAACAGCGCCTGTAGTTGATGCCCCCCCTGTATGAACTCACCAATATTGTGAACGCTATGGCGTAGGGCGGCAACGCCATCAAATACTCTAATAACTCTTGGTTGTACCCCAATATTAAATAGCCGTTCGGGACGATTTAGGTGTTCACAAAATGCATTGGCGAGGGTGCCATCAAAGTGCAGCCAATGTATGGTCCAGGGAGCATCTATATTGGCTTGGTATAAATGGCTGGATCCACTGGGTAAATAAAGTATGTCACCGCTCTTAATGGCGGTGGTTTTGCCATCCAGTGTGATAGTGCCTCCCCCCGCGGTGCAGTAAATAAGAATATGGTCTGGATGACCCGAGCGTTCCATGGCATGGCCTTGGGCACGTGGATAGTATCCCATAGCAGTTATATAAAGGCCTTTAGATAGTGGGTGTTCTTGTAGGCGCTTAATCAGTACGTGGGGGGTTATAAAACGTACCCCATCATGAGAGAGGGGCCAACGTGAAAGCTTAATCATTTATCCTGTCTCCCTTGTTAGTATGCTGAAGTAAATAGGTCGCCCCATGCGCAATATAATCCATTATAATAGTAATATAGTCAATTTATCCCCCAATAGCATTGTGTTCATATAGGTCTTGTAGCATCGAAATTAACAATAAAGTTCATTTGCTCACTATTTTATTCACAAGGGTTGGGATTAACATGAGTGTAAATACAGATATCAAAGAGCAAGCTACAGCGCAGGTGAGTGCCTTAATCGCCCGGTCTAAAGCGGCTCAAGCTCAGATTGAGCACTACACTCAAGAGCAAGTGGATGAACTTATTACCGCGATGGTATGGTCGGTGTGTCGCCCAGGTGTTGCTGAAAAAATTGCTCAGTTTACGCTTGATGAAACTCAATTGGGTAACTTTGAGGGCAAGCTTTTAAAGATCTCACGTAAAACACGCGCCACCTTAATGGACATAATTGACGACAAGTCAGTGGGCATCATAGAGGAAGACCGCGAGCGCAATATCATCAAAATTGCCAAGCCCATGGGCGTAGTAGGGGCGTTAATCCCCTGCACCAACCCTGAGGCCACCCCAGTTATTAAAGCCATCTCAGCTATTAAGGGGCGTAACTCTATTGTATTAGCGCCTCATCCACGCTCTAAACTCACCAACAAAATGATTTGCGACCTATTGCGGGAAGCCATCAAGGCCTGTGGAGCCCCTGAAGACCTAGTTATCGCAATCGATACTCCCACACTTGAAAGCACCGAAGCATTAATGAGTCAGTGCGATCGCGTATTGGCTACCGGTGGGCCTGCCATGGTAACGGCTGCTTATTCATCAGGAACGCCTGCTTTGGGTGTGGGCGCAGGCAATGCGGTTATCACGGTGGATGACAGCGCCAATGTAAAAGACGCGGCTGAAAAAATTCGACTCTCAAAAACCTTAGATTTAGCAGCATCTTGCTCGGCTGATAACTCAGTGTTGGCGATGGCGTCGGTGTATGATGAGTTACTTGAGCAGCTCCAAGCTCAAGGTGGATATTGGGTTGATGAAGAAGAAAAACAAAAGCTGCAAAGTATTATTTGGCAAGATGGCCACATAAATTCAAAAATAGTGGCTCAAAGCGCAGGCATCATGGCGGAAATGGCGGGCTTTGATTTGCCTTCAGGTAAAACCTTTTTCATTGTGCCTGAAACCGGGGCCGGTAAAGCGTATCCGTTTTCGGGTGAAAAAATGTCGGTAGCCATGGCGTATTATAAGGTGGCCAACATAGATGAGGCCATTAAACTCACTAATGATATTCAGGCTTATCAAGGGCAAGGTCATTCATGTGGTATCTATTCATATAGTGATGACAATATTTTAAAATTTGCCATGCAAACTAAAACCTCTAGGGTAATGGTTAATCAGCCGCAAGCGCCGTCAAATAGTGGTAACTTGTGGAACGGAATGCGCCAAACCTTTTCTTTGGGGTGTGGATCTTGGGGAGGCAATGGCACTAATAACAACATTACTTGGGAGGATCTAATTAATGTTACGTGGATTTCAAAGCCCTTGGCCACTCCAAAAGTACTGCCCAGTGATGATGAATTATTTGGTGCGGTAATGAATAAATTTTAATTGATCGCTGCATTCCGAGACAATTATTGTAAGCTTGAGTATTCGTAGTAGGGAATAAACAATGGACTTTTCATTAAATGAAAACCAATTAGCTTTTCAGGATGCGGCGCGTAATTTTGCCTCGGGTGAAATGGCGCCGTTCGCAGCTTTGTGGGATGAGAAAAAAATATTCCCCAAAGACGTCCTTAAAAAAGCCGGTGAATTAGGTTTTATGGGCATGTATTGCAGCGAAGACGTGGGCGGGTTGGATTTATCCCGTTTAGATACCACCATCATTCTAGAAGAGCTGGCTAAGGGGTGTACGTCTACGGCGGCGTTTATCTCGATTCATAATATGGCCAGCTGGATGATCTCTAGTTGGGGCAGTCAGGTCACTAAGCAGCGCTGGTGCAGTGATTTGGTGGTGGGTGAGGCGCTAGCCTCGTATTGCCTTACTGAACCGGGAGCAGGAAGTGATGCGGCTGCGTTGCGTACTACCGCCAAAATAGACGGAGACCATTACATACTTAATGGCAGTAAAATGTTTATAAGTGGGGCCGGTGAAACAGATGTCTTAGTGGTCATGGCACGCACCGGCTCACAAGAAGATGGCGCACGCGGTATTTCAGCGTTTGCGGTACCTGCAAATTTAGTGGGTGTTAATTACGGAAAAAATGAAGATAAAATGGGTTGGAATTCACAACCCACTCGTGCCATTAATTTTGATAATGCACGGATACCAGTAGACTGCTTATTAGGAGAAGAAGGCGAAGGCTTTAAAATAGCCATGAAGGGTTTAGATGGCGGCCGCATTAATATTGCCAGCTGTTCCATGGGGGCAGCCCAAGCGTGTATTAATTTGGCGCAGGTTTATATGCAAGAGCGCCAGCAGTTTGGTAAACCCCTAGCCGCGTTTCAGGCATTGCAGTTTAAATTGGCTGACATGGTGACAGAGTTGGTGGCCGCTCGACAAATGATTCGCCTAGCCGCCAATAAAATTGACACCAATGACCCCGACAGAACCACCTACTGCGCCATGGCGAAACGCTTTGCCACCGACGTAGGATTTAACGTGTGCAATGACGCTTTGCAACTGCACGGTGGCTACGGCTATATTAAAGAATACCCCATCGAGCGTTTTGTACGTGACGCTCGTGTACATCAAATTCTTGAAGGCACTAATGAAGTTATGCGGGTGATCACCGCACGCCGCATATTAGAGCCTGGCGCCACCGATGCTATTCGCTAGTAATGTGTGTAGACGCTAAATATCAAAAATTAAAGGAACCAACATGAGTGAATTACTGACATTAGAAAAGCGTGGCCACGTGGCCATTATTACCTTTAACAACCCTCCTGCGAATACTTGGACGCCGCAAAGTCTTAACTATTTAAAAGAAATAGTAATTGCGCTAAATCAGGATAAAGAAAACTACTCC
Organism: Bermanella sp.; assembly: GCA_029938135.1. Lineage (GTDB taxonomy): Bacteria > Pseudomonadota > Gammaproteobacteria > Pseudomonadales > Oceanobacteraceae > Bermanella. The sequence continues at coordinate 3,883 of JAPYOO010000247.1, forward strand.
TTAATTTTACACAGCCAAAGTGAAAAATTCTTTAGTGCAGGGGCCGACCTTAACCAGTTTAATCATGACGATAAAGGCAAATCGTTTGAGTTTTCCTGCGCGTTTGGCAGTGCCTTTGAGGCCTTGGCAAATTATGAGGGTGTCTCTATTGCAGCAATTACCGGTTATGCCATGGGCGGCGGTTTAGAAGTGGCGTTGTCGTGTGATGTACGAATATGTGAAGAGCAAGCACAAATGGCGTTACCCGAAGCATCGGTTGGATTACTGCCGTGCGGTTTAGGCTCGCAGCAGTTGTCGTGGCTAGTTGGGGAGGGTTGGGCTAAACGCATGATTTTATTGGGTGAACGTATTAAAGCACCACAGGCAGAAAAAATTGGCTTAGTCAGTGAAGTGGTGCCAACTGGGTCGGTGCTTGATCACGCGTTAGAGTTGGCCCAAAAAGTTGAAAAACAATCACCTACATCGGTGCGTTTCTGCAAGGAATTAATTATGCAAGCGCGCAGTGGTGACATTAATTCGGCCTACACTAAAGAGCGTGAATTATTTGTAAAGCTATGGGACAGCCAAGATCAAAAAGAAGGTGTGGGTGCCTTTGTTGATAAACGTAAACCTCAGTGGAAAAATTGCTAATGACATCCCCGGTATTGTTTGAAGAGTTACCCACTAAAAATGGCCAAGTAATTGGTTTGTTAACGCTAAACAGTGAAAAAACATTAAATGCGTTAACGTTGCAAATGGTTAAGCTGATGCTTGATAAATTGCAAAAGTGGCAAAGCGACGCCAATGTAGCGGCGGTGTTTATACAAGGGGCGGGTGACAAAGCGCTTTGTGCCGGTGGCGATGTACAAGCGTTACGTCAATCATCTATCGACCAGCCAGGTGGTCCTTGCGAATACGCCGAAGCATTTTTTGAATGTGAATACCGCTTAGACTTTTTATTGCATAATTACTCAAAGCCCGCAGTAGTGTGGGGGCATGGCATTGTGATGGGCGGAGGCTTGGGTATATTTTCGGCGTGTGGTTATAGAATCGCCACTGAAAAAACACGTATTGCCATGCC
>JAPYOO010000035.1 GCA_029938135.1 Bermanella sp.
AACGAGTGAGCTAATTAATTTTTTCATGATCTTCCTCCTAAAACATGGTTTCAATTGCGAATTTAAGGGTAGTTGCTTTCATTTCTTCGGATACTGCAGTTATCTGATCTGTTTGTACTCTGTCTTCAGTATACAAAGATAGATCAAGTTTAAGCGCTGTGCTCGCACCTATATCTTTTCGAACACCAAAGGTGATTGTGCTGCTATCTCCGTTACCCAAAGAGCGAGAGGTGCTATTCAGATCTGAACCGCTGCTATATGTGCCTGGTGTGATTGTTTCTACGGTAACTACGGCAGTTGCAGCAGCAGTTGCTGCAGCAACAGGATCAGTTTGATTTAAAGTTGCAGTAGCCACGGCACTAGCCTGTGCTGCACCAATGGTAGTAGCTAAGCCTATATCTGTACCAGAATTACCCCCAGTATAGCTTTTTTCATCTGCCTTAGATGTTTCAAAAGTAACGTGGTATGTGTATTCACCCATGTTATAGCTTGCGCCTATATACCCCCCAGCCGTGTCCGACAGGATGGAATCGTCAATGCCTACTTGGCTATATTCAGCATAGACTGCCAAGTCACCAAATTGGCCCTTGTAGCCCAGTCCAAAGAAGTGTCCGTAGTCGCCATTAATGAGAACATCGTCTGCATCGGCTGCTAGCGCTGCTAGTCCAGCAACAGCGGCTGCAGGAATATATACATCAGCCTGTGCATAGGCGGCATAAAATTCATGATCCCCGATACTGGCAGCCCAATTGATGGCTAAGAAGTTTTCAAGTGAGCTGGCTGTGGGGTTGCCGCCCACAGACAGATCACCCTGATAAGCACCGATTACAACGTTAATGGATTGATCCATTCCCATCATCTCATAGTTTTGTTGGTATCCTGCGCCATCAATATTGGAGAAGCTAAGGCTATACATAGAAGCAGGAGGAGTAATCCAATGGTAGGCATAACCTACATCCAAATAGTCAGAGTATTTGTAGAAGGGAATGCGTAGGCGCCCCACTTTTAGTTTACCAGCATCGCCCACATTAAAATCAAAGTAGGCCCAGTCATAATTCATGGTAAAGCCAGTGGATGCATCACCTCGTGCCATGGTCTGGCCTACGAAACGTAATCCTTTCTCAATGTCAGCAGTCCATTGTAGGGCTACTTTGGATTCTTGCAAATTGTCCACGGTTCGGCTGCCATAGGCTGATTGACCGTCATCCTCAAGGTCGATACCACTGACCACAGAGGCAAAGCCATTAATTTGCACCTCGGCCGCAGCAATGGGGGAAAGCGCAAACAGACTGGCCGTTAGCACTCCTAACAGTTTTTTACGCATATTCTTTCTCCTAACTAGAGTGGTTCTTAGTTAGTTAAGTCATGAATATGAAATTGCGCAAGTAGTAACGACGAGGCTTCCAGCGGAGGTCTTCGTAATATGGTGTGTGTTGGGCGTGTGGAAATTGCTTTGTCGTGTGCTAAAGGAGGTAATTTGGAGTGCTGTGAGTTAATGGCTTAGTCTTTCAGCGCAGGCCTCTCATCATTCCATACCCACCTTAATACCTCGCCAAAATCATCGTATACAGGGATTTTTTTGCGGGGTTTGGCTTTTATGGTCGGAGGGCGTTTGTTGGGGTGTTTGCGCGCATCAACTTTTTTAAGTTCGGCGCGTGCATCGGTTCTTTTTAATATTTTTTCATTAAATAGAACCGGCAGTAACGCTTTCATGGGGTTTTCACGGCCACTTATACCTTGCTCAACCTCTTCAACCGCGCCGCCTTTGGCAAGATACTTTTCCATCTCTTGCTCTAACAGGGCGCGTTTTTGGGCTTTGCTTATAAGTTCTCTCACGTTGAGTGCTTGCCATAAAGTTGGCTAGGGTCTTGGATGGGGTCGCAACTAATTTTTAAACCCTGCTCACTAATATCGTTATAAAAGCAGTCGCGGCGGCCGGTATGGCAAGCGGCACCAAGCTGTTCAACTTTTAAAAGAAGGGTGTCACCATCGCAATCTGTGCTCATGGATACTAGCTTTTGCTGATTGCCCGAGCTTTCGCCCTTACGCCAGTAATTGTTTCGCGAGCGCGACCAGTAGCACACTTGTTTGGTTTGCAGTGTCTCTTCAATGGCCGCTCGGTTCATCCAGGCCATCATTAATACTTCGCCGCTGTCATGTTGCTGGGCAATGGCGGGAATTAAACCGGCGTCATTAAATACCAGTTGATCCAGTGCTTGGGTCAAGGACGTTTGGCTGCCCATCTTTTGGGTTTCTAATTCTTTGTATAGGGTTTTAGTGGCGTTACTCATACGTCGCTATGGCTCCTTTACCCACGCCTTCAAAGGCTCTTACGGTCACACTGTGGCCCGACTCTAACAGTACGGTGGCAATGTGATTAGCAATTTGCTCTACGGTGGTGTCTGTTTCAATGTCGTAACAAGCCTTTGTAGGTAATGTCAGGCTAAATATCCCTTGGGGGGCTTCATAACGATAATGATTATGCTGAGTGCCTTCAATGGTAGGCTGGTTATGTAAGTCTTCTTGGGTGCCTACATATATATCTTGCCATTTTTTAGCCCAGCTTTTTTCTAGTTCGGGTTGTCTGGCGCCATCAATAAAAATTTCAATTTTTGAGCGGTGGCCATGGGCGATACGCTGGCAGTTGCCATCGTGTTTCTTTAAGCCATGACTGTAATGATAATAAGCGCCACCCAATAATTCACAGTTAAGCTGAACGTTTAGCTGTTCAATGTTGCCTGGAATGGTATTGGTGAGTTGTTGCTCAAGCCAGGCAGCGACACTGCTTTCATTAATAGAAGGGGTTTCTATTAAGCAAAAGGCCTGTTCAGGTGCGCTGCAAATGAATTCGCCACCCAGCGGGTGAGGGAATTTAACGGTGGTTAAATTTTCGTGACGACTAATGTGTATGCCCGGCATTTGCGTGGGCACCACTAATCGGTGGTCGATGTATTCATCAAACCACGCTTTGGCATTGCGCTTAACGACGCTAAAGTCACAAATCATACTTTGCTCGTCTAGGCTGCCGGTGAGCACTAAGCCGGCCAGCCAGGATTCACCTACTAGTCCACGTTTTGCGTCTAGGTAGGATACGTCTATGTTACTTAGGTTTTCAACAAACAGTTTCACCCGGGGTACTCATTCAAAGGGTTATTGATAGTTACCATTGTAGTTGGATTTTAAAGGCCAAGATAGGGATGGTTGGTGTGTGGGCAGTTTTGTCATGTGTAATGCGGTTTTATTGCGTTACACATGACACGTAATGAGACGAGTGGGCCGCCACATTACATTAACGGGATAATAATGGCTCGTAGCCATCTTTAATGCCTTTAGTGGCAATGGCGACAGCATCGTGTGCATGCAGGCTTTCAAGGTGTTCAATGCGCAACCAAAAGTCTTTGAACATATTTTCTTGGCTATTGAGGGCGTTTTTAACGCGTCTGGCGGCATCTTCACAAAACATTAGATTTTGGCCGTTTAAGCGGGCAAATTCTTGTTCGTCTTCGCGCTTAACTGCTGTTTGTACGGGTGTTTGCAGTGCGTCTTCAATGACACCAATCACGTCTGTAATTGGGAAATCATCTAGGTTGTCATTCAGCTTAACCCAAACCTTAGCCGTGCTGCGCTGGCTGTGAGGCGTGGCATGTGTGCCTTTCTCGCTTCGAAGCCAAGCTTCTACTTCGGTAGGGCTTACCTGTGCTTTGTCTTTAAAGTCTTCGTGGAAAGCTTCTTGAATAATCTGGCGAGCAAGTGCGGCTGAACACGGACAGGTAGACGAATATGTCACGTCGATGCCAAGTTCTAATGAAACTTTGCCATCTTTAAGGGTGGCTTTGATTTGTGCTGGATAGTCTTTCCAGCCAGAAAATTGGCTTTTAAGCGCTTTACGCTTAATGACGTAGTCAAACTCAAAATTCAAGGTGGCCTGATCACTGATGTCGTGATGGCTATCTAACATGTGTGATAAAAACTCACGCAAATTACCCGCGCTTAACGTCTTGTTGTCTGCAAATTCAGTTAACAATAGATACAAGCGGGACATGTGAATCCCTTTTACATCGGGGTTGAATAGGTTCACATAGGTTTGTACAAATGCATTAACCTTGCTGTCACCTAGGTCGCTGTCACGTACAGTGATGGGTAGGGCGATGCGGTTCATGCCCACCCAGTTTAGGGTGCCGTTAATCTGCGGGGCTTGAGTACTGGCCACGTCAGGCATTTCGGTTAGGCGCTTATCTGTCATAAGAATAATTCTTTGTATTGGGGCGCTAAAATAAAGGGCGCTATTTTAGCCTATAGGGTCATTAGAGACAATAAAGCCCGAGTGTTTTGCTCAAGATTGTAAGGAACAGTATGTTCTTTGTTATCTTAAATGGGTGTTATCCGATGTTATTTACTTTGAATCAATTCGATGGCATAGCCGTCGGGGTCTTTTACAAAGGCGATAACCGTACTGCCCCCTTTAACAGGGCCGGGTTCACGTGTAATGGTGGCGCCAGCGGCGCGAATTTTTTTGCAGGTTGCCACTATATCGTCACAGCCAATGGCAATATGGCCGAAGCCTGTGCCTAAATCGTATTCAGTGGTGTCCCAATTATGGGTAAGCTCAATGACGCAGCCCAGGCTTTCATCGTCATAACCCAAAAAAGCAAGGGTATAACGGAATTGCTCGTTGTCTCGTTTACGTAGCAGCTTCATACCCAGTGCGTTGCAATAAAAATCGATGGACGTTTGCAGCTGGGCCACTCTAAGCATGGTATGTAGAATACGCATTAGTCTAGCTCCTTCTTTTTATACTCGCATAAGTCTTCAATCATGCAGCTGCCGCATTTTGGTTTGCGAGCAATGCATACGTAACGGCCGTGCAATATTAGCCAGTGGTGAGCATCCATAAGGAATTCTTCGGGTATCAATCGCATGAGGCGTTTTTCAACTTCTAATACGTCTTTGCCCGGTGCAATTTTAGTGCGATTACCCACCCTGAATATGTGTGTATCTACCGCCATAACCGGTTGTTTAAACGCGGTGTTTAATACTACATTAGCGGTTTTACGGCCAACACCGGGTAATGCTTCTAGCGCCTCGCGTGTTTGTGGTACCTGGCTGCCATGTAAATCCATCAGCATGCGGCAGGTTTTAATGACGTGGCGGGCTTTGCTATTAAATAGGCCAATGGTTTTTATGTATTGCTTTAAACCTTCTTCGCCTAAATTAAAAATGAGTTCAGGGGTGTTCGCGACAGGGAATAACTTATCGGTGGCTTTGTTTACACTGACATCCGTGGCCTGTGCTGATAGCGTGACGGCGATCAGCAATTCAAAAGGCGTACTAAAATTTAGCTCAGTTTCGGGGTGAGGGTTTTGTTCACGAAGCCTAGAGAAAATTTCATGTCGTATATCTTTGTTCATGGTTGTTAGCTTATTTTACCGGTCACGCGTACACGCTTAGAGCCTGCTGTAGGTGCGGTTGTTTGTCCGTCCTTGCGCGCTTTTAAACCATTGTCGATGGCATTTTTTAGGGCAACTAATAAACCTAAACCCACAAAAGCACCGGGCGGTAATATGGCAAACAAAAAGTTAGGGTAGTCTTTTATGACTTCAATTTTCCAAGACAGCGCTTGTTCACCAAATAATAATTCCATGTTTGAAAACAACGTACCTTGACCAATAACTTCACGCAAGGCACCCAGTAAAACAAGTACCACGGCAAAACCCATGGACATCATTAATCCGTCGATCATAGAAGGTATTAATGGGTTTTTAGCGGCAAAGGCTTCGGCCCGCCCTAGTATTACGCAGTTGGTAACAATAAGCGGGATGAAAATACCTAACACTGTATATAGCTCGTAGGTGTAGGCCTGCATTAATAATTCGGTGCAGGTTACGTACGAGGCAATAATCATTACAAATGCGGGAAGACGTACGGCATCGGGTACAAAATTGCGCACCAATGATACGGCCATGTTAGAGCCAATTAATACAATGGCAGTGGCCATGGCCAAACCCAGTGCGTTAACCACGGTACCGGTTACTGCCAGTAAAGGGCATAGACCTAGCAACTGAACGAGTGCGGGATTGTTATCCCATAACCCATCTTTGCTGATGGTCGCTAAACTTTTTGTGCTGGCCGTTGGGGTGCTCATTGAAGGCTCTCCACTGGAGTTGAATTGTTTTGCGAGGCAAACTCTTTTAGCAGCAAATCTTTGTTTTTAGCAAAAAAGGTCAATGCTTTAAACGTTGCCCCAACGACCGCTCGAGGGGTGATGGTTGCGCCCGTAAATTGATCAAACTGACCACCATCTTTTTTTACTTTCCAGTTGTCACTGGTAGGCTGCTGCAGTGATTTACCGTTAAATTCTTTGATCCAACTGGATTTTTTAACGTCTATTTTGTCACCCAACCCTGGGGTTTCTTTGTGGTCTACAACTCGTACACCTGCAAGTGTGCCATCAAGTTTTATACCCACTAGCATGTGAATGTTGGTGGTGTATCCGTTGGGGCTGATGACAGGGAAAATAATGGTATGAACTTGTCCGTCTTTTTTAGCAAAGTGGGCGCTGGTGCCTTCTTTTAATTTACCCAGTTCATTTATATTGGCCAAGGAACTTATCTTTTGTGAGGTTAGATCTAGTTTGTCGGTGAGCAGATTGTTATCAACGGAATCTTTAGGTGTGATTTCATAAAGTGCACGAGCTTGTGCCTGTGCTATGTTGTCGGTTATTTGTTGTTGAGTATTAAATTGCACAACGGCAATAACACCTGCGGTCACCATGGCAAATAAGGCAAGCCCTAGCGCGTTTTTAAATATGGACTGAGACAGCGTGATAGAAGTAGTCATGCCTGCACCTAATCTTTTTTAGCTAAGCCACGAACGGCTTTTTTATGGCCGTAGGTGCGAGGTTGTGAATATTGATCAATCAAGGGTGCGCAAAAATTCATTAATAATACCGCAAACGCAACGGCATCTGGATAGGCGCCCCACGTGCGTATTACGTATATTAATATGCCAATGCCTGCCCCATAAATAAGTTTACCCAGTGGCGTCGTGGATGCCGTTACGGGGTCGGTTGCTATAAAAAATGCCCCCAGCATAGTGGCGCCGGCAAATAAATGCAGACTAAGTGGTACATAGCTGTCGCTATCCCAGCCAATGAATAAACTTAGTAAGGATAATGAAATTAATAAGCTTACCGGTACGTGCCACGTGAATATTTTTTTCCATAATAAAAAGGCGCCTCCCAGCAAGAAAGCAAAATTAACCCATTGCCAGCCTAGGGCGATACTGGCATCACTGTTAGGGCCGTGAAAAATAGGGTCTTGATATATTTCAGTGGCGGTTGCGATCTCTACTTGGTGTTTGTATAAATCTAATGGTGTGGCCATAGTAATGGCGTCAATGGTTTCACGACTTAAGAATATATAGCGAAGGGCATCCTGAATTGAGATGCTGCTGTTTAATAAAGCACTGGGCGCGCTCCAAGACGTGGTCATCTCCACAGGGAAACTCACCAGTACCAGTGCAAAGCCAATCATGGCGGGGTTAAACGGGTTTTGACCTAGGCCACCGTATAAATGTTTGGCAATAATGATGGCAAATAAGGTGGCCACTATGGTTACCCAGTACGGTGCATAAGGTGGCAAGGATATGGCTAATAAAACGGCCGTTAATAAGGCGCTGTAATCGGTTAAGTAAAACAGGATGGGTTTTTTACGCACATATAAAATAGCGGCTTCACACAGTAAGGCGGTGGCACTTGCTAGGCATATTTGAATTAAATGGCCGGGACCAAAAAAATAACTTAACACCGCGATGCCTGGGATAAGGGCCGCTAATACAGTTAACATTACTGTGCCGGTATTGCCTGGGCGGGTGGCGTGGGGCGAGCTAATATTCAATAAATTCATGAGTTGGCCTGCTCGAGATTTTTTTGTGCAATGGCGAGCTTTTCAATTTGTTTGTCTAAACCTAATTGCAATGCGCCGGCGGTGTCTAGATTTTGTTCTTGTGCCATGGAGAGTCGTTCACGTGCCTTGTCTACACGAGTTTGAGATGCCAAAACCTTTTGTTTGAGGCCTTTCAATTCAGCGGCGGGATCGCTTGCGGCTGCCGTTGCATCTTCTGTTGGTGGTGCATCTTTTTTGGCGGCTTGTTTTTTGGCGGCGGCCTCTGCTCGCGCTTTGCGTTTTTCGGCTTTTTCGGCTTCCTCACGCTCTAAGCGAGCGTTACGGGTATCAAAGCGTAATTTGGCTTGCTCGCTGCTTTGTTTGTCTGCCTTGGCTTGTTTAATCTCACCTTTTGCAAAACGGTAATACTGCACCAGTGGGATGTTACTTGGGCATACATAAGAGCACGCGCCGCATTCAATGCAATCACTAATGTTGTGCGCTTGTGCCTGATCTAGGTTGCTGCTTTTAGCAAACCAAAGTAGCTGCTGTGGTAATAATTGAGCTGGGCAGGCTTGGGTGCACATGCCGCAACGAATACAGGCCTGCTCCATGGCGGGGTCGGCCAGTTCATTGTGTGTGGCGGCAATAATGCAGTTACTGGTTTTAGTCACCGGGATCTGGTTGTCGGTAATGGTGAAACCCATCATGGGGCCGCCCATGATAAGCCTTTGTATTTTGTTTTGATCACAGCCTGCTTGTTCAAGTAGATATTGAACGGGGGTGCCCAGTAATACTTCAAAATTCTGTGGGTGCGCTACCGTGTCACCCGTAATGGTGGTGATACGGCTAATAAGTGGGCGACCCAGAGCCACCGCTTGGAAAATAGCGCGTACGGTACCGATATTTTGGCATACGATACCAATATCAGCAGGAAGGCCTGCCACAGGCACTTCAAGCCCCGTCAAAATTTGAATAAGCTGCTTTTCACCACCAGAAGGATATTTAGTGGGAATGACCACCACATGAATGCCGTGAGTGTCATCCTTATTTTCTTTTAAGGCATCCTGCAGCGCTTTAATAGCTTCGGGTTTGTTGTCTTCTATGCCGATGTAGCATTGCTGCGGTTTTAGAATTGCCTGAAGAATCTCAATGCCTTTAATAATATCGGCGGCGTTTTCACGCATAAGCGCATCATCGCTGGTGATGTAGGGCTCACATTCGGCGGCGTTAATAATTAGGGTGTCTATTTTACTGGCTGGAATAGACGCTTTAACATGTGTAGGGAAGCCTGCGCCGCCCATGCCAGAAATTCCCGCTTGGGAAATGGCCTCGATAAGTGCTTGAGGCTCGGCGTCTAGGTAATTATCCAGCCCTTTAATGGGGGGCCAGCTATCATTGCCATCGGTGGTGATTTGAATGCAGGTATCTTGCATGCCCGATTGATTTGGCACGGGTGCCTCTGAAATAGCGCTAATTACACCCGATGTAGGTGCGTGCAAATTGCAGCTTACAAAGTCTTCCCCTTGAGCGATAACCTGCCCCTTTAAAACCACATCGCCTACTTTTACTAACGGTACAGCGGGGGCACCAATATGCTGGCTAATAGGCAGTATTAATATTTTGGGGATGCCGGCTGTTGAGATGTCTTGGCCGGTGCTCTGTGATTTGTTCTGCTCAGGGTGGATGCCACCTTTAAAATCATGAAGCGTGTAGTGATGCATGTTCATGATTGCTGGACTCTTCTTGCGTGAATTTGTACGCAACTTTGTACGTAAATTGGGGGTTCAATATTTTCATTGATAAAGGAAAGGGTTGTCATGGTGGTTACCCTTTGTCCGTTATAATTAACTGCGCTGCCACAGGCTTGGGCCAATGCCAGCTTTGCATGGGTTTAGTCACGGGTAGCATGTCGATGCAATCAACTGGGCAGGGCTCTACGCATAAATCACAACCAGTGCACTCATCGCTAATGACCGTATGCATTTGCTTGGCGGCACCTAAGATGGCGTCAACGGGGCAGGCTTGAATACACTTTGTGCAGCCAATGCATTCGTCTTCGCGAATCACGGCGACTAGTTTTACATCTTTTTCTTCACCATGTTCTGCATCTAAAGGTTCGGGGTCTACGCCCAATAAATCAGCAATGGCCGCGATGGTGCTCTCGCCACCAGGGGGGCATTTGTTAATACCGTCTAATCCATCGGCAATGGCTTGTGCGTATGGGCGGCAGCCGGGATGACTACATTGCCCGCACTGTGTCTGGGGTAATAGGGCATCTAGCTGGTCCACAATTGGATTGCCTTCAACTTTAAAGCGGACAGCGGCAAAGCCTAGGACAGCGCCAAAGATAAGGGCTAGGATAACCAGTGCAACAATGGAGATAAGAATTAAAAGCATATGTATTACCTCCTAAATAGACACTAGGCCAGTGAAACCCATGAAGGCTAATGACATTAGGCCGGCGGTAATCATGGCAATGGCGCTGCCTTGAAACACTTTAGGCACATCGCTTACCGATATGCGCTCACGTAACGCAGCAAACAAAATTAACACAAGGGAAAACCCCACCGCTGCGCCAAAGCCGTAGAGTATGGATTCTAAGAAGTCGTTTTGGCGTTTAATGTTTAGCAGCGCAACGCCTAACACGGCGCAGTTAGTGGTGATTAAAGGCAGGAATATCCCCAGTACTCGATACAAGAGTGGGCTGGTTTTACGAATGGCCATTTCAGTGAACCCCACCACAACAGCAATTACCATGATGAACGAAATGGTTTTTAAGTAGGTAATTTCAAGAGGCACCAATAAATACTGGTAAACCAAGTAGGAGCTTAACGAGGCAAGCGTTAACACAAATGTGGTGGCGGCGGACATGCCAATGGCGGTTTCTAGTTTATTCGATACCCCCATAAAAGGGCATAAACCTAAAAATTGTACTAATACAAAGTTGTTAACCAATATGGTGGAAACCAATATGAGGATGTAATCAACCATGTGTTGCCCTTAATAAGGTCTGAAATGTTTGTTGTGTATCTTACGCGTAACTCAAAACGTTGGCGCGATGTAGAGAGTTGGCCGCTACTGAGTGTGAGGTGTTAAAATAGCTAACTAACTGTCAGTAAAGAAAAAATCGGCGAGATATTATCCTTGATGAGGCGCAATGGTACAAGTTTTCACGCAGGGGTTTTGAGTGCTTTTGCCCATATGATTAACCTAGTGAGTCGATTTTAACGTATCAGACGGTCTGTGTTTGTTGTTATTACGTTGTTTACCCGAAATGTAGTTATCAAGCTGTTTTTGGAAGGTGTGGGCAAATTCCCCTGGTAAATAGGGTGTAGCGGGTGTTACCCATGTCTGGAAGGGCAGTGTGGTTTTAGAGTTATTAATGGCGGTTATCAGCTTTTCACTGGCTTGGGACTTGACTAGTAAAGCTGCCCCTCCTTTCCCTTTTAGTAATAGTGATTGATACTTAGCTTGGATGTAAGAAGGCATTGAGGTGTAGACGCTACTTAAAATCACGGCACTGCTGAACTCACCTTTCAGCATAAGCATGGCTGCAGAATCGTGGCTATGATTGAAGTCAAAGCTTACCTTACCGGTTAATCCTTGCTGCCCAAGCCATTTTTTAAGCTCGAAATAGGCTTGGGTGTAACGACTGGCCACTAAAATGGTGTCTCCAATCAATTCGCGGCTGCCGATGGTTTTGATGTTTTTACGGCTTAAAATGTATATTTGTTCGCTTCGAGAGCTGACTAGGGCGGGTTTTAAGCCTTTGTGGGCTAAAGCTTGAACATAGAGACTAGGAGCAACAAAAACATCTCCTTCACGCTTGAGTAGAGTATCTAGATATTGCTCGTAACTACTAGAGGATCTAATGTGCACGCGGCAGCCTGTTTGCTCTGATAGCTCAGAAGCAAAACCCTGCCAGAACTTGTGAATAAACGTGGTTGAAAAAAAGGGGCCCACTTGGAATGTGATGGCTTTATCGCAGGCATGACTATTGGGCGCTATCATGGCCAAAAAAAGACCGATTGTTGTTAATGCTCTTAACATGGCTGCTTACACAGTGGAGGGTCTTGTATTAGTGTAGTTGGTAATTGAGGGCGGGGGACGTAAAGGGATACCTGGCCCTAGTGATAGGGCCAGGTAGGAAGGGTGTGGTAAAAGAGTTACATTACTCGCATACCAGGCTTGGCACCGTCATGGGGTTCAAGCAACCAAATCTGGTCCCCCCCTGGCCCTGCCGCTAATACCATGCCTTCGGACACTCCAAACTTCATTTTGCGTGGTTTAAGGTTGGCCACCACGACTGTGTGCTTGCCAATTAAGTCTTCAGGCGCGTAAGCGGCCTTAATGCCCGAAAGTATGTTGCGGGTTTTGCCTTCTCCCACGTCTAACGTCAGCTGTAATAATTTACCAGCGCCTTTCACATGCTGAGCATCCACTATTTTTGCGATACGAAGATCAATCTTTGCAAAGTCTTCAAAATCTATTTCATCTGCAATAGGTTCGCTTAAAGATGGGGCGCTTTGTTGTGTCGGCTCGTTTTCAGCGGCCTTTAGGGCATCCGCCTTTTCTTGTTCGATCATGGCGTCGAGTTTGTCTTTTTCTACACGGGTCATGAGGGCTTTGAATTTATTGATGTCGTGATTTAAAAGGATATTCGTTCGGCTATCCCAGTTTAAATCTTCAATGTTCAAGAACGCGGTAACGTTTTCAGTCATTAAAGGCAATACAGGGGCAAGGTAGGTTATTAATTGACGGAACAAATTAATGCCCAGTGAGCAGATGCCTAAAACATCAGCTTCTTTGCCTTCTTGTTTGGCCAGAGCCCAAGGCTCTTTTTCGTGAATGTATTCATTGGCGGCATCAGCCAGAGTGATGATTTCGCGAATGGCTTTTCCGTATTCACGGTTTTCGTAATATTGAGCAATTACGTCACCTTTGGAAATGGCGTTATCCAGTATGTGTTGATCAGGAAGTTCACTTGCCAAAGTACCGCCGGACTTCTTAACAAAACCCGCACAACGACTGGCAATGTTAATGACCTTGCCCACTAAGTCTGAGTTAACACGCTGTGCAAAGTCTTCAAGATTTAAGTCAAAGTCATCAATGCGGTTGTTAAGTTTTGCGGCATAGTAGTAACGCAAGTATTCAGGCTGAAAATGATCAAGGTAGGTGCGTGCCTTGATAAAGGTGCCTCGAGATTTAGACATCTTAGCGCCATTAACGGTGACATAGCCGTGGGCCCAAACAGCGGTGGGTGTTCGGTAGTTGGCACTGTGCAACATGGCAGGCCAAAATAAGGCGTGGAAGTTAATGATGTCTTTTCCAATGAAGTGATACACCTCAGTGTCGGTGCCTTTTTTCCAGTAGTCATCAAAGTTTAAGTGATCAGAGCGATCACAAAGTTGCTTGAAACTGGCCATGTAACCAATAGGGGCATCAAGCCATACATAAAAGTACTTGCCAGGCGCGTCGGGAATTTCAAAGCCAAAATAAGGTGCGTCGCGGCTAATGTCCCACTCTTTTAAGTCGTTATCGACCCACTCAGCTAGTTTGTTGGCCACTTCTTTTTGTAAGGTGCCTGAACGTGTCCACTCTTGTAGGAATGATTGGAACTCGGGTAATTTAAAGAAGTAATGTTCACTTTCTTTTTCGATAGGGGTTGCGCCTGACATAACCGAGACAGGGTTAATTAGCTCGTTGGCGTTGTAGGTGGCGCCACAGTTTTCACAGTTGTCACCGTATTGATCAGGGGTCTTACATTTAGGGCAGTCGCCTTGTACGTAGCGGTCGGCCAAAAACATTTCTTTTTCGGGATCAAATAACTGCTTAATACCGCGAACGTTTATGTGGTTGTTGGCTTTCAGTTTGTTGTATATGTCAGCAGAGAGCACACGATTTTCTTCGCTGTGGGTGGAGCTGAAATTATCAAAGTTGATTAAAAACTCACCAAAATCTTTTTCATGCTCGGCTTGAACTCGAGCAATTTGCTCTTCCGCGGTAATGCCGTCTTTTTGCGCACGTAACATGATAGCGGTGCCATGGGCATCGTCAGCACACACATAGGTGCAAAGATTGCCGCGGGATTGCTGAAAGCGCACCCAGATATCCGTTTGAATATATTCAAGCATGTGGCCTAAATGAATGGGGCCGTTAGCGTAAGGGAGGGCGCTGGTAACAAGGATGCGACGCATGAATGTCTCTTGAGTTGAAGGCTGTGAGATGTGGGCAAAGACAGCTTAACCCACATTTTAATGGGCATAATATAGCAGGGTTTAGCGGCACCATGTAGCTATGTTTGTACTGTGGTTGAAAAGGAATGCCCAACATAACGCTAAAATGCTAAAGTCCGACCAATTTAGTAGGTTTATTGAAGAGGTTTGTATGCCACACAATATATTGGCAGCGGTGAAAGAAGCGATTAGCGGATATAGCGACCCTTATCTTGGCATGGATTTGTTCAGTGCTGATGCCATTGAGTGTCTAGAGGTTACAGGGGGG
This sequence comes from Bermanella sp., assembly GCA_029938135.1. Lineage (GTDB taxonomy): Bacteria > Pseudomonadota > Gammaproteobacteria > Pseudomonadales > Oceanobacteraceae > Bermanella. The sequence goes on from JAPYOO010000035.1 coordinate 14,391, forward strand.
AAGGTAAAGCTGGATGTTTTGCTTAAGTACCCGTCAGATTTTTTAAAAGACGGTATTGCTCAAATGCTTAAGGTGGCCATAGAAAATGTGGCGGACATAGATGACGCTGATGTGAGTGTAAATTGGGGGGTGAAATCCCATAAGGCTCATGAGAATTTAGAAAACATAAAAAATGTAAAAAATATAATAGCGGTGGCTTCTGGTAAGGGGGGGGTGGGTAAATCCACTACGTCAGTTAACCTAGCGTTGGCTTTAGCAAGAGATGGTGCGCGTGTAGGGGTATTGGATGCAGATATTTATGGGCCGTCACTGGGTATGTTAATGGGTGTGCCTAGCGATACTCGCCCAGAGACCGTTCAAGAGAAGTTCTTTAAGCCGGTTGAGGCACTAGGACTGCAAACGATGTCCATGGCGTATTTAATTACCGAAAATACACCCGTGGTATGGCGTGGGCCCATGGTGAGTGGTGCCTTGCAGCAATTAATTACGCAAACGGTATGGGACGATTTAGATTATCTGATTATTGATATGCCGCCAGGTACTGGAGACATTCAATTAACCTTGTCGCAGAAGATACCTGTGTCGGCATCTGTCGTGGTTACGACCCCGCAAGATATTGCTTTGTTAGATGCCAAAAAAGGCATCGAGATGTTTAATAAAGTAAATATCCCTGTATTGGGTGTTATCGAAAACATGTCTATGCATATCTGTGGAAACTGTGGCCATTTAGAGCATATTTTTGGTGAGGGTGGTGCTGAGAGGATAGCGCAAGAATTTGGTACTGATATTTTAGGTTCTTTGCCGTTGTCTAAATATATTCGTGAGCAAAGCGATGCCGGTATGCCTGTAGTTGCAGACGGCGATGGTGAAAGTGAGGTGGCGCAAATGTACATTAATACTGCGCGTACAATGGCCGCAAAATTGAGCCGTTTATCTGCGCAGACAATACCCGATATCCAGATCAGTGATGATTAAATTCGGGTAAATTAACGGTACGCCATATCTTTAGCTTTGTTCTCTAAGCCAGTTTGTTACGAATTGTTTAAATTCACGGCTGGCTTTTTTAGGGAGTGAGGCTTGCCAGTTTTCAAAGCGGCCAAGCAGCTGTTTGGCGTTCTCATAGCTTCCTGCGTGATTTAAAAAAGCCTGTAATTGATTTTTTTCATGAATGCTAAGGTCGTTTTGGCTTTTGATGGCGGTGTTTACTCTTAGGTGTATCTGTTGCCCTGCCTCTTCTAGTTTTTCTCCTTTTGTGCTTAACCCTTTTATAACAATTGCTGAATGCGAGCCGCTGGCTGAATCTACTTTGGTACCGGTGCGTATTCGTGTGAACGTGTTTTTATTCCAAAAAGCGGTAACGTCGGGGGTGTCTGCGAAACTTGATCCTATGTAGTCGTATTGATGGATTTTCAGGTTTTCACATAACTGAGTTATGAGGAGGCTGCCTAGATTTTGTTTTTGTAAATTTGGAAGGGTCGCTATACGAACAATGCGTGAACCTTTCAAATTAAGCGCTTCTATTAAACCCATATGATGCGCTAAAACCTGAGGAATTAAGTGGCCTTTAGGTCTGCGTAAGCCGTTGTAAATATCCTGTTGCAAAGAGGCTTCATGAGGATTAGTGGAGGAGTCTAAAATTGGGCCTTCATTACTTATGAGGCACACTGATAATAGCGAGTCCTTTGCGTCTTCACTTTCATCCTTATTTCCGTTAAATAATCCGAATATTCTAAAGTTCAGTGCGTCTACTATGTCACGTAAGTCGCTTGGCCGTGTTTGATAATGAGCCTGAATTAATAAACCAAAGACTTCTTTTAGTAAGTTATCGTCGGCATTTAATTGAGATTGACTGATCTCTTTGAGTTGTGGGTTTTGTATTTGATCTTTATTGAGTGAAAGGCCTGCTGGTTCACAATTTAAGCAAAATGCATCAAATAACCAGTGCTCTAATGGATCTGTATGGGAATAGCGGGCAGGGAGGTTAAGTGTGTGCAATTGCGTGGTGTGTTGGCTGTTAAGGGTTTGTAGGTGTTTTAAAAATCGAAATTGAAAGCCTTTTCCTGTGCCTTCATAGCCATGGGTGGTGGTGGCCATGATAATTTTGTTCAATGTGTTGCTAAGTTGTATTAGCAGGTTGATAGGAAGGCTGGCGGCTTCATCAATGAATAGAATGTCATTTTGAGCAACAGTGGCCAGCACGCTTTCCGGAGGGATAAAGGTGATGGTTTGGGAGGCGTGGTGTGAATCTAATACCTTGTATATGGCGTGGCATGAGGCCTTATTGGGTGCGGTTAGGTAAAAGTTTATACCGTTATCTATATTCACATCTATTAGTTTAACGATTAGGTTGCCCAATAGGTGAGATTTACCTCGGCCTCTGTCAGCGGTGATCACGTGGGTGAATGCTGGGCTACTTAAATTGGCGCTGACCACTGACATAACACGCTTCTGATCAGTAGTGAGGCCAGCTGGTGGCTGCCACGGCTGGGTTTGTGGTTCCGCTAGGGGTTTTCTGGGTACTGGCATGCCTTCTTTTAGAATATGAAGATTGTGTTGTTTGGCTTTGCTAAGTAGGCGCGTCACTATATTGAAATTGTTGGTTTTTGCGTCGCTGTAATGTGTGTGGGGTGCACGGTTCTTAGCAAAGCTATCTTCATAGTCGGGCCATGTATTCACGCTAGGGCAGAGTATGAAAAAAATGCCGCCACTTGTAAGTGTGCCTGAAATGGCGGTGAGCGCATCCGGATAAAGCCCCTCGTGGGCGTTAAATACCACAGTATCGGATTCATAACCCAGTAAGTTGCTGGGTTTGTTAGGTGGCAGCAGTGAGCCTTTAATATGGTCAGGTTTCACGTGCCCTATGAGTGAATTCTGGGTGTGCTGGCTTAGCCATGGGCCAATGATTCCCCAAGCCCATTGTTGTGTGCCGGACATGATTATGACTTGGCGATGGCCTTTTTGCTTGGCCAAATCGGAGAGGTTGGAAAAAAAGCTTAACCAAGGGTGCATATGTTCGCTGTTACTCAGTTTGAAAGAACGGTAGAATCTGCGCCAATTGTATCCAAGTTTATAGGCTTTGCATGCGTTTAAGTGATGGTGATATCGAAGCGGCCCTGGAAAGTGGTCATATTAAGCTCACGCCTCAGCCTGAGTTGGAGGCTATTTCGGGTATCAGTGTGGATTTACGCCTCGCCAGAGGCTTTCGAGTGTTTAGTAATAACTCGGTTCCTTTTTTAGATTTATCGGGGGAGCGTGACCAGCTAAACAAAGATATAGATCGAGTAATGGGCAAAGAAATAGTCATTGAAGGTGATGATGCGTTTTTTATTCACCCTGGAGAATTAGTACTGGGCAGTACGCTTGAGTCAGTGGAAATTCCTGATGATTTAGTCGGTTGGCTGGATGGTCGCTCAAGTCTGGCACGTTTAGGGTTGATGGTGCACGTGACGGCTGGGCGTATTGATCCGGGTTGGAAAGGGCAGGTGGTATTGGAGTTTTATAACCTGGGTAAGATGCCTTTGGCATTAAAGCCCGAAATGATTATTTGTGCATTAAGCTTTGAGACGCTTTCTAATCCAGCTAAGCGGCCTTATTGTTCGCGTGTTAATGCAAAATATAAAAATCAAAAAGGTGCTATTTCGTCACGAATGGGTGACGAATAAATTGCGGTGGGGCTTTTAAAAGCCTCGTAGCGTTTGATTGGGGAGTGTTGCGTTTTTTAATAAGATGGTGTGTTTATCGCCATTTGATTTCACTTTTACTAATTTAAGCATTAAAAAGTCGTAATCGACGGCGTACCATAAATGAGTAGACTCCTTTTTATTTTTTAAATGAGTCTGTTTCACTTCTATAGCGTTAATCTTTCCCTGTTTTGTCTTAAGTTGGGTCTCTTTTACCACTTCAAAATAATACTGCTTTAAGCGGTTTTTATAGGCGATGGGATACTCAAACTCTTTTTTACCCGCCATGAGCTCTAATCTAATTTGTTCTTGATAGCTCATGTTGTCTTGTAGGTTGTCAGGTAATTCGTATTCAGCGAATAACTCTTTTTTGGGAAGCCATAATGTTTTATCAATCCAGTTGAATTCTTGCTGGCGTCTACTCTTGCTAAGAAACCCTGTTGTTTTGTAGTTGTATTTTTGTGGTTGAATAACTTGATTGACGACGTTGAATTGAGAAATTTCACTTAAGTCTGCAATGGATGAGTAGGCTTCAAAAGATAAAATCCAGTCAAAATCTTCAGATTTTTTTAATGTACGTGACGCTTTCACCGTTACGGGAAACCAGCCGGCCTTCCAGGTGACTTCGTAATTGGCGTTGTAGGGCGTGAGCTGGTGAATAGATGGTGTATTTGTGGTGGTTAACGTTTTATTGGCAGGCGGCGCGTCGCCAAAGCAGCTTTGGTTGGCGAGTATTAAAAGAGTGGCGGTAAAAATAAACTTTAACAATGTGAGAGGCCTAATCCTTGGAATCATCTTGAGTATAAACTCAATTGCCAGTCTAGTGCTAGCAAGTGAGTCCATATCAGGTCTAATAGATTAGTGTGTTAGTTGTAGGCCGGTTTCTGGAAGGGCAACATTGTCAAAGTAAGCGTCGCCTTTGAGCATGCTTAAGCGTCCTTCGGTAAACCATTTAACGGCGATAGGGTAAATGATGTGCTCCTGAATTTGAACGCGACTTTGCAGGGATTTCTCATTGTCATCATCTAATACAGGGACCACGGCTTGTATTATGTTGGGGCCGCCATCTAGGTCTTCGCTGACAAAATGAACAGTAACCCCATGCTCCTTATCCCCCGCTTCTAGCGCTCGTTTATGAGTGTGTAGCCCCTTGTATTTGGGCAGTAAAGACGGGTGAATATTAAGCAGGCGCCCTTTATAGCGGCGCACAAAGTCTGGCGTCAAAATGCGCATGAAACCAGCCAGTACCACAAGGTCAGGGCTGTGTTCATCTATGGCCCTGATGAGATTTATATCAAACTCTTCGCGAGTGGCGAAAGTAGTGTGATCTAAAGTCTGGGCTGGGATGCCAAATTCTTCAGCACGATCTAAGCCTGCAACTCCTGGACGGTTACTGATAACCGCCACGATGTTGGCATCGTTTTCAGGATTTTTGCATGCTTGCGCAATGGCTTGCATGTTTGAGCCTGATCCAGAGATCAGTACAACAATGCGTGACGGTTCGGCTTGTTCTTCTCTCACCGATTATTCCTCGTCCACGCCTTTAACGATCACGAGTGCGTCGCCTTCGTCAGCCGTCTCAATGCGACCCACTAAAGTAGCGGTTTCGCCTTCAGCGTTAAGGATGTCAATGGCTTCCTGTGCTTTGTCTTCAGGAAGGACCACGATCATGCCCAGTCCACAGTTAAAGGTAAGGTGCATTTCATGCCAATCAACATTGCCTTTGGCTTGTAGCCAGTCGTAGATTGCAGGGCGTTCCCATGCTGAACCATCAAGAATTACCTTAGTGCCTTCTGGTAATACGCGAGGGATGTTCTCGTATACGCCGCCACCGGTGATGTGGCAGATAGAGTGCGCGTCAACAGTCTCAAGCATTTTTAAGATAGGTTTAACGTAAATGCGTGTTGGCGCCATCAAGGCATCACCTAGCGTTTGGCCGTTAAGGTCTTCGCTAAGGTCGCTCTTGGATACGTCTAGAATCTTACGGGCTAAAGAGTAGCCGTTAGAGTGCAGACCTGAAGACTGAATGCCCACGATTACATCGCCTGCTTTTACTTTGCTGCCGTCAATAAGCTCTTCTTTTTCGGCAACGCCGACACAGAACCCAGCAAGATCATAGTCTTCGCCTTCGTACATGCCGGGCATTTCGGCGGTTTCGCCACCAACCAATGCACAACCTGACATTTGACAGCCTTCGCCAATGCCGGTTATCACAGAGGTTGCAACGTCAATGTTTAGCTTGCCTGTCGCGTAGTAATCTAAGAAGAATAATGGCTCGGCGCCACACACGATTAGATCGTTTACGCACATAGCAACAAGGTCTATGCCGATAGTGTCGTGTTTGTTTAAATCCATGGCTAGGCGCAGTTTAGTGCCCACGCCATCGGTACCGGAAACTAAAATGGGCTCTTTGTATTTAGTCGGTAGGCTGCAAAGACCTGCAAAGCCACCTAGGCCGCTCATAACTTCAGGGCGGCGTGTTTTCTTTACGACTCCCTTAATTCGGCCGACAAGTTCATTGCCAGCTTCAATGTCAACACCAGCGTCTTTATAGCTAAGAGACTTGTTTTGATCGCTCATGGGGGCAGCCTTTTTGAAAAAAGATCATATAAATAAAAACGGGGCCGAATTTTACCACTTGGTGCGCACTTTAGAAATAATACATTGCAATCTAATGCATATATTTGCTTTTTGGGGCTGTAATTTTGCCATTTGTTGGCAAAATAGGCCTCAAGATTTGTAATTAAGTAAAATAAACATGAAATTATTTGTTTGTATGGTTCTTGTGAGTTTGTTTTGCGCGACTTCTGCCGCCAAATCCATAGAGGGTTTGTATGACGCGAAGATAACGGTGCTCGATCAAACGGTTGCTAGTCGCCAACAGGGTGCTCGGGATGGTTTATTAGAGGTGTTGCAAAGAGTGAGTGGGTTTGCAGCGCCGCTTGATAATATCGTCATCATCAAAGCTTTGGGTATCGCAGATCAGTATTTGTATCAGTACAGTTACGCCACATTAGAGGACGGTTTGCAGGAGGGAGCACCTGTGGGGTCGAGGTGGTTGAATATGAAATTTGAAAATAACGGTATTCAAAGGTTAATAAAAGCGGCTAAGTTACCTCGATGGGGAAAGAATCGTCCGAGTATCATGGTTTGGTTGGCAGTGGATGATGAGGGTGAGCGTGAAGTAATTGGTGATGCTAGTGTGCACTTAGCGCGAAAAGCTTTAAACGAAGGGGCGATGAAACGTGGTTTGCCCCTAGTGCTGCCGCTTAATGATCTTGAGGATTCTATTAAGTTGCCTTTAGAGCAGTTATGGGGGTTATATTCGGACCCGATTAAGGCTGCCAGTAAGCGTTATGGCGCTGAGTCAGTATTGGCTGCAAGGTTATTCAGAGGGGCGCAGGGCTCTTGGAAGGGCCAGTGGCAGTTCTTTTTTGGCGGGCAGGAGCTTAGCTTTGTGTTTGAAACCGATACGTTGAATGCACAGGTGTTAGCGGGTCTAACGGCGTCTGCCCAAGTGCTGGCCGACAAATATGCGTTAAAACCCAGTCGTGTTATGGGGAACCATCTCAATATAGAGGTGAACTTGGTCGATTCATTACATGACTATGCCTCTCTTACTAAATACTTGGATAAATTAGCCATCACTAAGCGGGTAGTTATTAAGCAGTTAAAGGGTAAGTTGATCTCTATCGATTTGGCTTTGAATGGCAGTTTTGAGCAGTTTAAGCAAACATTGAGGCTTGATAAAAAACTGGTATTAGACGTATTAACCCAAGAGCAAGAGTCATCTTTTGAAGAGGATGGGCGAATTCGCTTTCGATGGAAGCCCTAACACGTCTTTCTGGTTGATTGGTGTTTGCCACTGACAGTGGTGCCGATAGTTGTGGTACCATTACGCCATATATTTAAAATATACCAAGACACTGAGCTTTACTTGGAAACATAATGACTTCAGTACAGGTTGTAGAACAGCTGCCGTTGTCGGTTCAATTACGTGACGACGCTACATTTGAAAACTTTTATGCGCAGCAAGCCGTAGAAGCTGTGGCGCAAATTCGTTTGGCGGCGACAGATAGCGGTGAGCAAAGTATCTTTATTAGTGGTCCTGGCGGAGTAGGTTGTAGTCACTTATTGCAAGCTGCCTGCCATGAAGCGCAGGGGCGAGAGAGGAATAGCGTTTACCTGCCTCTTGATGAGCTTGTAATGTATTCACCTGCCATATTTGAAAGCCTTGAAGACCTGCCATTGATTGCGTTGGATAATGTGCAATCCATTGCAGGTAAACCTGAATGGGAAGAAGCATTATTTCACTTATTTAACCGTGTGCGTGACGCCGGTGGCTGTATGATTTTTGCGGCTAACGTGGGTCCAAAAGAGTTGGGCATTAAGCTGCCGGATTTACTCACTCGCCTGCAATGGGGTTTGGTTTATAGGTTCGATGAAATTAATGACGACTTTAAAGTGGCGGCTTTGCAAAACAGAGCTCAAAACAGAGGGTTTGATTTAGGTCTTGAGGTCGCTAAGTACATCGTGCGCCATGTAGACGGTAATATGGGGGCGATGTTTGATGTGCTACAGCAATTGGACAGCGCGTCTTTAAGTGCGCAAAGAAAACTCACCAGACCGTTTGTTAAATCGGTGCTAAATTGGTGAGTTAACGGCTTGCCGTGGTTTACTCTAAGGCGCCTGACTTCCTAAGGCGTTCATATAATTCCAGCAATGTTCTTACCCTTTCTTCTGGAACGCGCAAATCCAACAATAAATTGCTCGATAAGTTTTGTAATTCTTCCTCTAGTTCGCTCTCAGACATGAAAAACAAATCACTTAGTGGTGCGATTTCAAAGGACACCTCTGCTCCAAATGCACTGTAAAGTGTATTGAGCCAGTGTTGGTATAGATAGGTTTCGCTCACATAGACTTGTTGCTTATCTACATCTTCCGATAGCTCACGCACGACATCTAGAGCGCTTTCACCGGTTAGTTCAAGTTGTTGGCGTGATAGAGATTGAATGTCCTCATTTGAGGCGTCGACTTTTATCCACTCTTGTTCTGGGCGAATCAGTACATCTTTCAGTTGACCGTCACCAATAGACCAGCAGGCAGCTACTGGATAGGCATCTTCTTGGTAACTACTTGCTTCTAGTACTAGAAAACGAGGGTATTCCATATACAATCCTGTCTTAAAATAATGTTGGAGAAAATGATGGAAAAAATAGAACGGGATTTTTACCTGCGAGACCCAGAAGAGCAAGCAGATTTTTTACAACAGACCTGGTGCAACGAATGCCAACAGGTAGACCTTGGCATGACCGACCCAGTTGAATACGAGCTGGACGGTAAAATTGCCATCGAAGGTAAGTGTAAAAAATGCAAGTCTACTGTAACAACCGAAATCGCTTCCGAAGACGAGGACGATGTCTGGCAGTAGTTCTATTCTTAAAGGCGTAAAGCTTACACTTTACGCCTTTTAAATTACGGGTTGTTTTTCTTTAGTCGGGTATAAAAGGCTGCCGCGCTAAATTGTATAAGCGTCAATACCACTCCCAAGCTTCCAAGGGTTGATTGGTTTTCACCAAATGCCGCCAGTATCCAAATAATAAAATAGACTAGGCATACATAGCTCATCCAGGCCATGATCTTGGCACTTTTCATTATGAGTCCGGGTAATAATACCAACCAAGGCACGGCCTTGATTAAGACTATTACTAGGCCGCTAAGGATTACCGAAAAACTATTGAGTTCTATGTCGGGGCGATCAAAGGTGCCCACAAACAATAATACAAATTGCAGTGCAAAGCATATGAGCGCTAGCGTATAGGATGTTTTTAAAATATTCATAGGGTCTTGCCAAGTTGTTTGGCCAATATAGCAATACGGCGACCCTGAGCTTGGCATAGCTCAATTTCATCATCGCTTAATACGGCGCTGTTGTGTTTTCCAGCATAGTGGCTTACTCCGTAAGGAGTGCCGCCAGTTTGGGTGTTCATTAGGGCGGTTTCAGTATACGGGATACCCGCCAAAACCATACCGTGATGCAGCAGTGGCAGCATCATGCTTAAAAGGGTGCTTTCGTGCCCCCCGTGAAGACTTGAAGAGCTGGTAAAAACAGCGGCGGGTTTGTTAACGAGTTCGCCGGTTAACCAAAGATTGCTGGTGCCATCTAAAAAATATTTTAAGGCGCCTGCCATATTTCCAAATCTAACCGGGCTGCCCATTAGTAAACCTTGGCAGTTTCTTAGGTCTTCTTCGCTGCAATATAGTGGGCCGCTATCAGGGATTTCGCTTTTACTGGCTTTGGTATCGCTGGATACACTAGGCACACATCTTAAGCGGGCTTCTATCCCTGATACTTTTTCTATGCCGCGCACCATGTGTTCGGCCATGGCGGCAACTGAACCGGCTTGGCTGTAGTACAACACTAGGATGTATGGATTGTTGTCCACTATAAAATCTCCAAAACCTGCTCGGGAGGTCGGCCTAGTCGCGCTTGTTTGCCATTAATGACAATAGGGCGTTGAATGAGTTTAGGCTCTTGGATCATGGCGTCGACTAATTGTTGGTCAGATAAATCGTTGTCTTTTAGGTTTTGTGTTTTGTACGCGTCTTCAGACTTACGCAATATTTCACGTGGCGATAAATCAAGTTTGGTCAATATTTCAGCAATTAGTGTGGCGCTAAGTTGCTCTTCAAGATAAAGAAAAACCTTTGCACTGACATTATGCTCTTCCAATAACTTTAGCGTTTCTCTGGATTTAGAGCAGCGTGGATTGTGCCATATTTCTACAGTCATGGTTGTTCCATTGAAAAGTCATCAAAAGCGGGTATTGTACCTTTATTAGGGTAGTTTGTGGGTAGTGAATGTGTGGCAATTATGGCGTTATCTTTATTTATTGGTGGCTCGTTTTGAGCGTAACGAAAACCGTAAAAATGCGGCCCAACTAACCTTCGTTACATTGTTTGCCATCGTCCCTTTAATGACCTCAGGTTATGTGGTTTCTACTTGGCTTCCAGGGGCTTCGGTTTTTGCAGGTCAATTTCAGGATTTTCTTTTTCAGCATTTTGTCCCATCAAGTGGCGAGGCCGTCCAGGGGTACCTTAAAAGTTTCAGTGAGCAGGCTCGCCAGCTTACGTGGTTTGGTTTGGCTATATTATTGCTTAGTGCGTTAAGTCTACTGCTGACGGTTGAAAACGCTTTTAATAAAGTGTGGCGGGTAAAAACAGTTCGTATGGGGCGGCGAATTATTATGTATTGGTCGTTTATTGTACTGGCACCCGTGCTGCTAGCGGCCCTCTTTTTGATCAGCAGTTATTTGTTGAGTTCTCGGTTGTGGCTTGAGCATGTGGATGCTGCTTACCATGTAAATCATCACATCATTAACTTGTTGCCATTTATTTTATCTACCGTGGTATTAACCAGTATGTATTATTTGTTGCCCAGCTGTAATGTGCGCTTTCGGCATGCATTTGTGGGGGGCGTAGTGGCAGCGGGTGTGTTGGAGTTGGGCAAGCAATTGTTTGTTTATTTGGTGACGCTGATGCCGGCTTATCAAATTGTTTACGGCGCCTTTGCCGTTATCCCCTTGTTTTTACTGTGGCTGTTTGTGGCCTGGAGTGTGGTGTTGTTAGGTGCTGAATTAGTGAGGGCCTTGCCATACCTTCAAAAAAAATACAAAGGAGTGCAGGGTTCCCAATTAGATTGGGCGCTGCTGGTGTTGCAGTTAATGAGTTGTAAAAATATTAAGCAGGGGGTTGATCGAGAGAGCTTAGTGACAGCCCTTTCGCTGCCCGATAGTGATCAATGGGAGGAGGTCATTAACTTGTTGTCGGCGTCAGGGTGGATTGCTAATAAAGATGATCGATTTTATCTTGCTGTTAATTTAGCTGCGGTGACTGTGGCGGAGTTAACTGAATTGATTCACCGCCATCACGAACTCGAATTCTCGGTACTCATGCAGGATAGCAGCTGGTTTGAGTCACTAAGCCCAGTATTAGCTGACTTTCAGCGACAAAAAAGGACAACCCTTGGGTTGTCTATTGCGCAGTTGATTAGTAATCAGACTAAAGATTAAGTCTGTCAGCCTTAGTAGAGTCGGCAATAGTCATGACCTCTTGTGCTAATTTATGAGGCACTTTTAGCTCGACCATATTTCAGTACGGTTGCTTGGCAACCTTGTTGAGCTGGCATCCTGTAAGCTCTACTAGGCTTGAGTATTTACTGGGCCAGCAATGGCTACTGTTAAGAAAGAGCGCTGTTTTTTTGCGTACTAGGTCCATGTCGTCAATAAAAAGCGCAACTGCCGGATCGTTTATGACTTTGCTATAAAATATATCAACGGCCGCTTGTGCGACGCCTTCTCATCAATGCTACCTACAACTTGCCCATAGTTCTTCCTAAATGAGGGCTTTCATTTATTAGGAGTAGCCGATAAACGATGATTGGTGCACTAAATAGTAGGGATTAAAGGTACGGTGCGGTTTTTTAAGAAGCAGAGTTTTTGAGGGGCTGAAAAAGTTGTGGTTAAAGGCTTTGCACGAACCAGCGCTTTTGCCACGCTTTCATAACTTTTTCAGGGTACCAGGTTTTACCTAGACTGCCGTTGTAACGCGCTAATGCTCGTATCCAGTTACCTTTTTCACGTTTAAGG
>JAPYOO010000248.1 GCA_029938135.1 Bermanella sp.
TTGCCATAGCCTAATTCACCTGAACTGTTAGTGCCCCAACATTTAATATCGCCAGATACTAATAAAGCACAGCTATGGCTTTCTCCAACGGCCAGTTGCTCAGCGTCTAAATCTTGGCCAAAGTTAACCGCAACAAGTGCATTGCCAAGTTCTTCAACGTTATCGCCAATATATTCAGATTCATTTTCATTGGGTAACCCTAGTCCTAATTTTCCGCTATTGTTACTGCCCCAACACTTTACGCTTTTGTCTTCAAATAACGCACAGCTATGGTATTCACCAAGGCCAATATCTAATATTTTTTCATCGCCTAATTTAGAGGAAAGTAAATTCTCTCCCATTTCTGAGGTAGTGAAGGTACCTGCCTCGTCATCTGCAACCCCATGATAAACAGCAAGTCCACCATCGTCACATTTACCCGCTGGCAAGTCAGAAGAAGATTGAAAGCTATAGTTGTATTTGATACGTCCATAGCAATACTCTTTATTGCTCGTAATCTCATCGTTATCAAGCGTGCCATTTTCATTGCTATCTAAACCATAATCAAATCCATCGCCACCACCATCTGTGCATGATCCGCCATTACCAGACTCATAGTTTTGGACGGTATATAGCATTTTTTTAGTTTCGCTATGGCAAAGGTAATCAACGCCATCGGCATCGCCATAGCTATCGCCGATATGATCGTTATGGCCTATGGCAAAGTTATAACTCCCGTTATGCCCCCAGCACTTCACTGAATTATCTTCAGTTAATACACAGCTTCCATAGCTACCAGCAAATATACGGCTACTACTGGGCGACTTAACTTCGCTTGAAGAACTGCCGCATGCACTTAGAATGGAAAGAGCTGAAATAAGCAATAGCTTAGTGATGCCAGCTTTATAAAGAGTTGATTTCATCTAGGGGGTCTTTTGGGGTTTATATCGTATCTATTGTACCTAGTCTTGCGCAGAAGGCTGCTGCATTTATGCAAATTTGTTGTTTTCTGGCATGGGTCCGTCTATTTACATTGGTCTGTATGTAAAGGGCTCTTCCCCTTATTTAGTGGAATCCTTGCCATTGTCATCGCTACCTGTGCAGTTACTTCCATCCATTTAATGGGGTATAAGCATGGATCAGCTCAGCCTATATGACAAAATCCTTCAGTTACAGGCCCCTTGGAAAGCTACAAGTGTCGCTCTTAACAACCAGGCAGCTAAGGCAGTTATAGTTAGAAAGAAGTCGCGATTACACGTTTAGTATGACTGTTTGATAGTAGTTTGGTGATGAAGTGCCCGTGGCCACTCCCCTAAACATCCTTAGCAGTGATCGATGTTTTGATTAATCCTTGGCATGCACCCAGTAACGACTAAACTCTAATTGAATGTGTCACTTCATCATTGAGAATGAAATGAATCCATTATTAAAATTTGTTTCCTTAACTTTTTTTGTTATTTCACTGCCTTTAGCCACGTTTCATGCAATGGCTGTTGAAGAGGTAACCTTCTCCGCTGGCGCCCCGCTGGATGGCTTTCAGGCACAAATTATTATCCCCGTATTAGTGGAGGCCTTTAAACGCAATGGCATTCGTTTTAAGGCTGAACACAACCCCAGCTTACGATCGTTGCAAAAATCAAACTCAGGCACTGTGGATGGAGAGTTACACAGAGTGTATAACTTTCATAAGGTCAGTGGCGGTAAATACTCCAACCTATTGAGAATTGATTCAAAAATACTGTCTGTTTGGTTAGTTGCTTATGCGACTAAAGAGATAAACATTAATAATTGGCAGGACCTTAAACATTATCAAGTGGCGTATTACCTAGGGCGAAAAAATGTAGAAACAGCACTCGATAAAATCATGCCGCGATCCCAGGTAAAGGCAGTTAGCAATGACCTACAGGCATTTAAAATACTTGCCACCAACCGAACAGAGATTGTTATCTCTGAAAGTGTCAATGGCCGAGCGATTCTTAATAGCAGCACCGAATTTAAAAATATTAAGGAAATTGCAAGGCTCAATGAAACCACCATTTATGCCTATATTCACAAAAAGCATAAAAAGCTCGGTATTAAAATAGCAAAAACTATTAGGGAAATGAAAACAGACAGGACATTTTATAAAATAGTAGAGAAAGTCCTCCAGTCCTACCAATAATCATGCGAGCCGCCACATTCAATCAGTAAATGCAGCACAGGCTTTTCTGAAGACTTCGTAAGGTGGGTTTCTAATTATGACGGTCTGATTTGTGTGTGCTTATACAGTGGGGATTTTTCGGGCAGTCATAGTTAGAAACGAATAATTCCAATGACTTACGAGTAGTGGCTTCTAAGTCTTGCTGTCGAATTAAATCCTGAAAATATTCCACAAGTATAAAAAAACGCCTTTTAGGGTAACCCAAAAGGCGTTTATTGGTCCTATCTATAACTAGTACTGATAATAAATGTCAGCGCCATTAATAACCCAGTAATCATTACGAGATGTGTCTACTGTGCCACTGGGTCTAGCCCCTTCTTCATCTATCGCTATGGATAACAAAGAGCCACTAACAATAAAAATACCTTCCAATACGGTATCTACTGCCACAGGCATTTCAGAATCGTTAAACTGGAAGCCCGTTAACTTATTAAGGTCAGCATCTGCACTGCTACAATTAGCTGTGGATACTAATGATGCTGATATAGCCCAATCTGTTTTAGTACAAGCCGTAGCTCCATTTAGCGCTGTGACCGCTGCATCTGTATTAACAATACGGCCCACTGCGGTCATAGTGATGTCTATGCGGTTGAAGTCAAAGCTAGAGCTCCATATTTTATAATTGAACTGCGCCACATCAGCATAATCCGGTGTGGATACAGAGCATGTAGTATCGCTAAGGAAAACAGAAATAGTGTAAGTTCCAGTGCCGCCACCCGATGCCGCTGGTACAAAATTAAACGCTTCTAATTTAGATCCGTCATTTGTTGAATCACCTGTCGTATCTATAGCGACACACTCGGGTGATAACGTGCCACCAACCAAAGCCGTTAGGTCTGAACCACTTTCAAAACGGGTAAAGGTTCTATCCATACCACCACTGTCTGGGGCTAGTGTCCAAATGCTGTCATCATTTGGATTGTCATCGTCATCATCGCTGTCTAAACACCCAGCCAGCATCAGTGGCAAGGTGAGTAGTAATACCGGAAAAACGTTAAATTTATTCATGGTATCCCCAATTTATTTACGTATGAGCCCAGAAATAGGTCTATAGAAAATATAGCGCTGTTTGTAAAGAAAAACACTTAATAGTTTGTTTTTTGTACTAGTGTCGTTAAATAACTAAGACAATTATAGTTTGAAAGGAATGATCAATGTTTATCAGGAAGGGCATGGAAGTTTTGCAGGGTGCGGGTTAGGTTGATACTCCCCCAGTTTATCGGGCACTCTAATTAGCGAACTGTGTATTTATGACCAGAGTCAATAGAATTGACTGTCCCGCCTAAAACACTTGACGTGTGAATAGTTCCCACTATTATTTCATCCCAAAGATCCCTCTAATTATCGATACAACTGTACTAGGTTTGTGATTATCTTTAACAAAGTGCAAGGAAGACTGCATTTCAATTTTTAATAGTCGCCCAGGTGGGTCATGGTTATTTTTGACTTGCCATTCCAGTCATACATTGCGTTTTGCCTTAAGCGCACAAAACAAAACATGACCCCAAACCTTGGTAGTCTTTGTAGTGTTTTGTTATTGCAGTGTTAACTGAATAAAGGTTGAGTTATAGGACGTGGAAATAGCGCTAAAAGGGACTGTTAATCTAAAAGGAATATTATGAAGCACAAAAAGCAATTAAGAATAGCCACACTGTTACTGCCTTCGTTAATCATGGGGTGTGGTAGCGAAGATTCAAAAACTAAAATCATTACCGTTATGGATGGCTATCTACACAATGCCAGCATTTGTATTGATCGAAACAGCAATAGTAGCTGCGATGTGGATGAAGAATTAACGCAAAAGACCAATGAATTGGGTCAAATTGAAATTGATTTGGCGGATGCGCAGTACCCAATAATGGCCATGGCAATCGCTGGCACCACCTACGACAGTGATCAATTAACACCAATAAGTCAGTCGTATACGCTCATTGCGCCGGCTAACTCTGACTATATAACCCCTTATACAACTCTGGCTTACCTTAATAATAGTTCCCTGCAAACGTTGGCCGAGCAATTTGCTATTAATTATGTGGCCATAAGCCATGATTATGTAATAGAAACCCAAGTTGAATCGCAACTTGCCCATCTTATTGCCCGAGCCATCACGCCCTTTATTAATCGGCAACTACTGGCCAACGATGTATCAGCGCTGTTTGCAAATGTTGAACACATCACAGCACTTGCTCAAACCGAGCTGAGTAATGGCGTTAACCTATCTGCCATTAATATAGATTACGATGCTGAATTAGCCGTGTTTTATTCAATACCAAAAGAAACCAGCATTAGTCCGTATATAAGTGGGCGTTCCTTTGTTTACACTCGCTTCAGTACTTTTAGCTCTGAGTATTATGGCGCTGAGGACGACATTACATTTAATAATGGTGCTATAAGCTATTTTAATGTGAATGACGAATACACCCTAGAGCGCAACCGGTTGTTATATGGCAATCGTAGTTTTTCGTATTTAATAATGAACGAACACTACTTTTTAAGTTTTACTGAGGACAATAATCTTGGGCTGTGGACCCGCGATTCCCTTTGGAGCAGCCCAACCATTCAAATTGAGAATAGCTTTGTGGCAGGAAAGACCCTTTACCACCTAAGAGACATTAACGGCACCATTGGTAATGAGGATGCAACCCCTAAGCTTACCAAGCTGGAATTTGATGCAAATAATAGCGTTGTGGT
>JAPYOO010000001.1 GCA_029938135.1 Bermanella sp.
AGGCCAAAATAAGCGGAATCATCATCCAACCGCCAGCAAAAACCAGTTCTTTCACGCACTACTCCTAACGATTTTGCATTAAACATTATTTAGGGCGGTATGTTGAAACACTTAACCTCTCTTGTCTAGGCTCAAAATCAACTTGTATCGCTCCATGAGAGGCGGTCGTATAAACTTCAACCAATCTATCGTTCAATCTTTGCACAACCTGTGCGTGAGGGTGGCCATAATGATTTAATACACCGCTGGAGATAATGGCCACTTGCGGATTAACAGCCTTTAAAAAAGCCTCGCTACTAGAGGTTCTACTGCCATGGTGTGGCACCAACAACACATTGGCCGATAATTTACCTTTAAACTCCTCTAACAATACGCGCTCAGCTTGCACCTCAATATCACCCGTTAATAATAGAGATTTACCGCTTTGAGCGACGACCCTTAATAAACACGAGCCATTATTTCCACCTATAAAGCGCGAGGCCTTGAAGCGCTCAAAATATACCCCGTCCCAAGACCAGTTTTCGTTATTACAATTATGCTGGGTAATTACCTGCTGACTTATAGGTTTTAATAAATCAACGCCTCCAGAGTGGTCTTTATCATCATGGCTAATGTGCAACATGCTCAATTGACGAATATTACGTGTTCGCATAAAAGGCAGTACCACATAATCGGCCAGACTCATGCCACTTAAAAACCGAGTACCTGTGTCCACCAACAATGTGTGTTCCGCCGTCTCTATAAGCGCGGAACTGCCTTGCCCTACATCTAGCACCATCAAACTGAAACCACCCTCAAGCGGCCGTTGGACAGGTAGCCATAATGCTACCAATAAACAGGTTAACCCCAAATATCGCCCCGCCAACGCTTTTGGTAATAAAAGAGCAGCTAAGCCCAAACCAATTAAAGCTCGGTTATCATCGTGGATAGACGGGCCCAGTGTTAAGAGTTCTTGATGCACCCATAAATAATCAAGTAAACCTTGCAGTCCACTCTCTACAGCATTCAAGAGTCCACCCTGCCCCCATAACGCTAAAAGAACTGCCAACAAAGCCAAGGGTAAAACCAACAAACTGATCAGAGGAATAAACAATAAATTCAGTAAAAAGCCCATAGGGGCAAGTGGCATACTAAACGTGACCAAAATAACCCCGCCCAATACAAACGCTAACCATTGGGCAGATAGTAGGTGGCCCGCCCAACGTTTATGCTGCGACACGCTCATCCCTATAATAAGCGCCGTCACAATTCCAAACGACAACCAACTCCCCATATTGCTAAAAGCCAAGGGGTCAATTATCACCACTAAAATAAGCGCCAGCAGTAAATAATGCACCGTATGACTATGCCGCCGCTGTAACAGTAAGGTCGCTGCAAATAGCAACATGATGCATGCACGCATAGCGGGTATTTGAAAGCCCGACACATAAGCATAAAAAACACCTACCCCTAAGCCAGCAGATACCGCTAAAGTTGTAGAAAAAGGCCAAAAGACCAGCAGTAACGGCCGCTGAAAATATGAAAGCGCAAGAGCAAACAACATGGCAACTATGCCCACATGGAGACCTGAAACCACAAATAAATGCCCCAGTCCCGAGCCATTAATGAGCCTTTTATAGTGAGCGGGCATCGCCTTTTTATCTCCTAACAATAAAGCCCTTAACACTGGAAATGCGCTCCCTGGGATAAGATCATTTATTCGTTTGGCGAGGTCTATGTCAGAACCCATTAACTTTTTGTTGTACGTATGTTTTACGTCTACCGATGCCTGAGCACTGTAGCCCTTAGAAAGCATCCATTGTCGATAATTGAATCCACTAGGGTTATGGAATGACACGATGGGTTTCAACTTAAGTGCCAGCGCCCAATTATCACCTCTTGATAATGTTAAAGGGCATTTATAACAACTCACTTTGAGCTTATTAAATGGACCGGCGGGATAAAAATCGAACTCAACCCGGCCCTGCTGTTGAGATACCCGTCCTATTTCGCCTTCGAGCTGCCACTGCTGGCGTCCTTGATCTACGTTAATAGCCTGACTCTGAATGTTTACCCAGTGAAACCCCACCCATAAACAACCCGCTAGAAAGGCAAACCCTAAGCGTGAGTATTGGGTGCGATAAAAGGCCCCTACAACAATTACAAAGGGACTCATTAATAGACTCAACAGAGGCCAAATACTCGCCAACAACACTCCAACACCGAAGCCTAATAGCATCCTCTTCATAACTAGTAAGTCCTATGCAATCCGTGCATAATTGTCAGCAATATTATTAAAGATCGACGCAACAGCACAAAATCATTGTTGAAGTCAGTCAATTAACACCCTATTAACACCCTGCTGTGTGTTAAATATAAGCAGTACTAGGAAAATTAAAATTCCATGCCTAAAAAAGCATTAAAAAAATTATTCCCAAACCCCAAAACCATTCAACAACACCCTTCCCTGCAATTTTTAGGCACATTACTGCACGAGCCGAATTTGTGGCATTTAAATCGGCGTTCGGTATCTAGGGCTTTTTTAGTAGGAATATTTTTTGCTTTTATGCCCATGCCATTTCAAATGGTAGCGGCTGCAGCTGTGGGTGTCATAGTTCATTCAAACCTTCCAATTTCCATTGGTTTAGTTTGGATAAGTAATCCTATTACGATCCCCCCGATTTTTTACTTCACCTATAAGGTGGGCACCAGCATATTAGAAATACCCGCAAGGCCTTTTGACATTGAACTATCATTGGATTGGGCCATGCGTGAATTAGGGGCCATATGGGAGCCACTACTACTGGGATCACTTATTTGTGCTGTTATTTTTGCAAGTATAGGTTATGTGGGTATTCGAATTTTTTGGAGAATCCACGTAATTCGCGCCTGGCGGCAACGAAAGTTAAAACGCCAACAGTCCGCTAATAGTTAGCGGACTGGGATTTAACAACTAGGCTATCGCCTTCTCTTCTCCCAAATGCAGTTTGCCTGCTTGTAAATGCAATGTGCGTTTAGCCAACGAAGCAAAATTCAAGTCATGAGTCACAACAATAAAGGCTGTTTGCAGCTGAGCGTTAAGCTCCTGCAATAAGCTTTGAATCTCTTTGGCGGTATCGGCATCTAAATTTCCCGTGGGCTCATCTAGCAGTACTAATGCTGGTTTAGTAATTAACGCTCTTGCGATTGCCACTCGCTGGCGTTCGCCGCCGGACAATTCAGCAGGTTTATGATTAACCCGTTTTAATAATCCCACTCGCACCAGCATTTTAGAAGCCTGCTCAAGCGCCTGTTTTTTGTTAACCCCTTGAATCCATAACGGCATCGCTACGTTTTCTAAGGCGGTAAACTCTGCCAGTAAATGATGAAACTGATAAACAAACCCTAAATGGCGGTTACGTAATTTACCAAGCTTACTTTCGGTTAATAACGCAAGGTCTTCTGCCCCCCAAAATACATGCCCACTTGAAGGCAGATCTAGACCCGCCAACATATTTAGTAGTGTTGTTTTACCTGAGCCAGATGCCCCTACAACTGAGACCCAATCTCCTGGATACAACTCAAAATCTAATTCATCCAGCACACGAATGGACTCGGGGCCCACCTGATACTCTTTTACTAGGTTTTGACACTTTAAAACGGACTCTATATTAGATGTCATAGCGCAATGCCTCTGCTGGTTTAACTTTTGAAGCTTTATAAGCTGGGTACAACGTCGCCAAAAAGCACATAATCAAACCTGACCCTGTCACAATCAACACATCGCTTAACAATAATTGTGAAGGCAAATAACTTATAAAATAAACATTGGCATTTAAAAATTGAATGCCCAATATTTGCTCAACCCAAGCAATCACGTCCGTCACTGTAAGGGCCATCAACACGCCTAGCAACGTGCCCAGCACAATACCCACCACACCAATAATAAAACCTTGCACCATAAAAACCACCATAATGGCAGAAGGAGACATACCCAGTGTACGCATAATCGCAATATCCCCTTGTTTATCGGTCACTACCATTACGAGTGTAGAGACTATATTAAACGCAGCGACCGCGACAATAATAAGCAGCAACAAACCGATCATGGTTTTTTCCATTTTGATGGCCTGGAATAAATTACCATGGGTACGGGTCCAATCGCTTGCACGAAGACTTTCATCTAATTCAAATTGTAAGTCCCAAGCAATTTTAGGTGCCTTAAACAAATCTTCTGTTTTTAAACGCAACCCTTGAGCCGCTTTATCCATACGCGCCAGTTTGGCGGCATCTCGCATATGAATATAAGCAAAATTAGCGTCTATCTCAGCGCCAACTGAGAACACACCACTAACGGTAAATCGTTTTATTCTAGGCATTAACCCGGCTGGCGTTAGGCTGGCCTCAGGCATTATCAGCGTTACTTTGTCTCCAAGACTGGCGCCGAGTTTTTTGGCCAATAAATCACCTAGTATTATTTGGTAACGGCCTTTGTTTAACGAATAGAAATCGCCCTGGGTCATAAAATCTGGAAGTATCGATACCTCTTTCTCCCATTCGGGCTCGATGCCATTAACCATTACACCCTGTACTCGGCCTTTACTGCTCATCATCCCCTGGATTTGAACAAACGGAGCTGCTGCAACAACGCCCTTCTTGGCACTAACCTGCTCCGCCAAGGACTGCCAATCATCTAATCCGTCGCTAGCATACAAAGCCGCGTGTGGAACCATACCTAGGATTCGCTCGCGTAGTTCGCGATCAAAGCCATTCATTACCGACATTACCAATATTAAAACAGCCACACCCAGCGTTAACCCGGCCATGGACGTTGCAGAAATAAACGAAATAAAGTGATTGCGCCGCTTGGCACCGGTGTAACGTAAACCAATTTTTATAGGGAGTGTTTTTAACATATCAAAACTAATAAATAGGAAAGGGTTAAGACTAAAGAAAACCCCCAGTAAATGAAATGGTCTTAGAGAGTATTTGAGGCTAATATAGTATTAATTTGAAATATTGGAAACATTATGGCCATTCGCCTCTCACTTCAGCCTAAAACCTTGCTGTTTTTAGCGTACTTAATCGCAACAGCCACCGTACAAGCAAACGAGCCTGCCGATATGATTACGACGCACGAGCCGATAATGATTCCTCTTATAGAAAAAAGTATGAACTCTTCCGTCATAATGCCCTTAAGGGGAGATTCTCAGAATATGGTTAAAAAGGAATTTGGTGCCCCTTTTCACATGCACAAACCAAAAGGCACCCCCCCTATAAGCCGTTGGGATTTCGAAGAGTTTTCTGTATATTTTGAATCTGGCACTGTAATTCACACAGTATTAAGACGTTAGTACAGGTAAAAGCCACCCATTATCTTGGCGCCATTGGTCACTTTGCGCTAGGGTTGAGCTTATAGATACAAACCTAGCGCACTATTTTTAGGAGCCCCCAACACATGCTCATACTTCGCAGCTGCCTTATATTGTCTTTAACCATCGCCAGTTTTGATCTATTGGCGCAAGTTGAGGAAATGAGCAATACCGAAATGACCGAGGCCTACATTAAAGACGGCGCCATTGTTGTAAAGCAGCGCATTCAAACCGAGCCCCGTGAAAAAAAGAAAACTGTCAATGTGACCGTCGGTCCTGGGGAACCAGCCCAAAGCGAAGCGGAGATTGTATTTGAGCAAGATTCTCAAAATATCCAACAAAATCAAACAAACAACCGTGAGTTTTCAGTTAACACACCACAACAACAACTTAATCAATTTGAACAAGGCCAGGCTATCTCAAGTTTCATTACACCCAACTTTCAAAGTGACAGCGCCCTAGCCCAGCAAGTACGAGCGCAAAACTTAGTGCGTAGCGGACTAGGCCTGCCTGATGATACTCAAGTAACACAAGAGTTAATGGTGCAATACCTAACCACCTTTGCTGGGCAAAGCTCGGGATCTCCACTGGGGGTAACTCAAAGTATTAGTGCTGACGGCTTTCACTTCAGCACCCCCAATCTAGGTGGACAAATACCCAGCGGCGTATTCCCTTCTGGTGACAACAGCATGAATGTGGAAGTCAATAACCAGCAGATCATCTGGAGTCTACTGTTCCCAAAACAGCCCTAGGACATTTAAAGCTAGCCAAAAAGATCAAAACTAGGCCCTGCGTTTTCTTGTTCGCCCTGATCTAGCCATAATATTGGTTTACTAAAGGTCTGCTCCATTAACCGAGCTAGCGCATCATTAATATTTCTCTTACTGCCTTGCGTTAACATGCCTATTATTTGCTCTTCATCTTTACCCAGACACAAAGCAAACGATAATTCGTCTAAAGCATTTTCTTGCATGATTGCTACGGCATTCAAACGTCGTATATCGGATAATTCCACAAGCCAAATCCAGTCAATGTAAAAGGGCATTATAACTGTGCTTGCTTGTATGAAAAAGAGCCTCGCAAGCAATAAACTTGCTCTACCTCCCTATACTTACAACTGGTAACACTATATAGCGTCTCAAAGCTGTTTTATTTAACAATGTCTGATATAACGGAGTTTATATTGGTTTCGAACACCAGCCACCCGCAACTTAAGTTAACAATAAAGCGCCAATAGATATGTCACAATTTGATACAGACCAATTATTCCAAATAGCTGAGAAGCTTAGCCAGGATTTCTCCTTATTTCCTGAGCAAGAAGACAGCAGTTCAAGCCCCCACATTCAAGGGCTTCTGAACCCAGAGCAAGTTCAAAATAAGTTGGATACATTACAACAGCTTAATATTGACGACTACATTGCAGAAGTAGTGGCTCCTAGCGAATCCAAGCAACGCATGAATGCTAAACAGTTGGTGCATAAACTCACCAACCGCTTTATTAGTGAACAAGAGTTCGGCCCTTTATACGTGGCCGAAGTTGAACTGTCGTTCAATAACCAGTTTCGACGAATTGGCTTTATTGGCCAAAACCGATCTGAGCAGAATGGCGCCTGGCTTCCCGAGCACCACACTCAAGCCGTGGCAGCCATGCGTGGTTTTGCTAAACACGCCACCCCAATTGTCACCCTAATCGACACACCAGGGGCTAATGCCAGCGAACAGGCGAATAAAGAGAATCAAGCACACAGTATTTCAAGACTTATTTCTGAAATGACCAACTGTGACATCCCCACCGTAGGCATTATTTTGGGCGCAGGCTACTCTGGTGGCGCTATTCCACTGGCTTCTACTAATATACTACTGTCTTTACGGGACGGAATTTTCAACACTATCCAACCACAAGGTTTGGCTAGCATTGCACGTAAATATAACTTGTCTTGGCAGGAATGCTGTAAGTACGTTGGCGTATCTGCTTATGAGCTGCTTCCTAAGAACGTCATCGACGGCATCGTAGATTTTGCTCCCAGTGACCGCATCGACAAATTACAAAACCTGCTCAATGCCATTACTTCAAGTATTTTAAGCATTGAAAAAGGGGCCGAAAATTTCGCCCGAGAAAACCCATATTTGATGGATCATTATCAGCGCAGCGTAGAGCGATATTTAAATCCATCCGATAAACTGGCCGCTATGGAAAAAGGCTCTAAGCTCATGCTTGCGTCTTCCCCTACTGAACACCACAACTTATTTGGCATGACCTATCGCTACATGCGTTATTTGACACTTCGCAAACGCATCTCTTCTACTACGATTGGCCACTACAGCCGACTAGCCGAAGTTGAAGTGCCTAGTGGCAAGCTCATCGAACGCCAGGCAGAAGAAAAACGTAAAAAATTCCAAAAATGGCTTCAGGCACCGGATAAAATTCGTTATGACGACGAACTTAACAAGCTATGGAAAAACTATTGCCAAAAAAATGAAGAGCGCGGTGAGACTCGCGGCTCTATATCTAGCTTATTCTTTGGTGAACCAGAAGATAACTATCAGAAATCCAAACAGGACTTCAGCTTTTACTTAGGTCTATACCTTTTTAATCGCTGGAAGTCAGATGCTGACGTGAATTTTGCAGAGCTTATTAATTACCTGCAAAATGAGCAGCAAAACCGCTACCTATTGGTTCAAGACGACCTAGTTGATAGCCAATCCATATTGAACTTTATCAAGAAGAAAGATCACAAATTAGCCAGCTTCATCTTCAGTAAGCTTGATTATGATACTCAGGCATTATTAGCTGAATATCAGGTAGATCCTAGCAAAGCATTATTGACAGGGCTTACAGAAAGTCTCAATAACATCATCGATGGTGAGATTGTTCCTGAAGACGTAAGCAGCAGCATTAGCTTAAACACACACACCCAGCAATTACTTAACAGTGTGGCCAGTGGCTCTAATGAAGTTAACCGCCGCATCCTTGAAGACGCACTTGCACCTTATTTGCGTGTTAAAAACAATAATGAATCCACCAAACAAACTGACGCCACTGTACTTGATGCAATATTAACCGATGATTTACGTAGCGATTTCATCAGCATCAGCCAAAACCTCATTATGTTTGGTAAGCTTTATGACTTTGTCATTAATAATTTGGTAAAAATAGCCAAGGAAGCCAAAGAAACTCACAACTTATCATTCCAAGCGGTTAATGATTTAATAAGCCAAGGCCTGGAGCACACCAACCAATTAAGTATTGCGCAAGATCACAAAGAGGAATTTGCCAATTGGTTTAAATACTTCATTGCCTCAAGTCAAAGAGGTGAGTTCTTAATACAGGTTGAAGAGTGGAAAAAGAACAGCTTTCCGCGTATCAGCGACACCTTGTTTGTAATCATCACTTTTTTCTTCGAAAAGTTATTACCCGAGTATTACCAATCGAACGAGGGGCAAAATTATAACGGCCGCATCAATCCTTATAGCATTGGCCGTAAGAAAGATTTTTGGAACCGTTTAACCATCGCCTATTTTGACTTGCTTATTCAAGATGTTATTGACGGTGTAAAAAGGAAAAAAGCCACTAAGGCACGTGCATTTGTTGATCGTTTCTTTAATGACTTTGAAGAAATCAATGATCACTTAATGACCTCGGACCCGGTTCAATTCCCAGGTTTTAGAGCCTCTATCGAAAAGGCGCTAAGCAATGACATTACCCCGTGTGGTGTTATTACCGGATTTGCTACCATAAAAGTGGGCAATGAAAGTCGCCGTATAGGTACATTAATTTCTAATTTGGATTTCCAAGCCGGTGCTTTTGATATGGCCAGCGCCGAGAAATTTTGTAAACTTATGGTGGAGTGTGCTCGCCATAACTACCCTATTGTTTGTTTTGTTTCTTCTGGCGGCATGCAAACTAAAGAAGGCGCTTCTGCACTTTTCTCCATGTCCGTCGTGAATGACCGTATTACACGCTTTGTTCGTGATAATGACTTGCCGGTTGTAGTATTTGGTTATGGTGACTGTACAGGTGGCGCACAAGCCAGCTTCGTGACACACCCTTTAGTACAAAGCTTTTACTTCTCAGGCACCAACATGCCTTTTGCCGGGCAAATAGTTGTACCGTCATACTTACCATCCACCGCGACACTATCGAACTACTTATCTACCAATGATGGCAGCATGGTCGATCTAGTGAAACATCCATTTGTGGAAGATTTAGATGAACAACTACGAGCCATAGACCCAACCATTCCAGTTGCACATAGAAGCGTTGACGAAGTACTCGCGCGCATACTTAAAGGTTTTGTCACCCCTGAAAAAGCCCAGGCTGCAGAATTGGACAATATCATTGAAGATAAAATCTTCAAAAAGGTAGAAAAAGTTCTTATTCACGCCCGAGGCTGTACAGCCGAAAAGCTTGTGCGCAAAGCAAAAGAAAATAACATTAAGGTGGTACTGGTACAGTCCGACCCTGATATGAACAGCACCGCTGCCGATTTATTAGACGATAACGACAGCCTAGTATGCATTGGCGGCAATACGCCGGATGAAAGTTACCTGAACGCTCAAAGTGTTATTAGAATTGCTGAACTGGAGAAAGTAGATTCCCTTCACCCAGGCATTGGGTTCCTATCAGAAAGCTCACAATTTGCGGCTTATTGTGCCAACCATAACATTAACTTTATTGGACCAAAGGTTTCCTCTATGGAAACTATGGGCAATAAGTCCAATGCTATTAATACCGCAATAAGTGCCGATGTACCGGTTGTTCCAGGCTCTTTGGGCACACTTACCACGTCAGCAATGGCTGCTAAGGTGGCAGATGAAATTGGCTACCCTATTATACTAAAGGCCGTTCACGGTGGTGGTGGTAAAGGCATACAGGTGGTTGAAGATCCTGCTGATATTCATGAGTTATTCCACTTAATCTCGACTGAAGCGCGCAGTGCTTTTGGCAGCGGCGATATTTATCTTGAAAAGTTTGTTACTTCATTACGTCACATTGAAGTTCAAATTTTAAGAGATAACCATGGTAATACTCGAATCCTAGGGTTAAGAGATTGCTCAGTACAAAGAAATAATCAAAAGATTATCGAAGAGTCCGCGTCTTGCGCACTGCCTAAGCACTTAGAAGAAAAAGTGTATGCTTTTGCGGAAAGACTTGCTGATGAAGTAGATTACAATGGCGCAGGTACTGTTGAATTCATTTACAACCTAGATGTAAATGACGTGTATTTCATGGAAATGAACACACGCTTGCAAGTAGAACACCCAGTGACTGAATTTGTAACCGGTATCGATATCGTTAGTGAGCAATTCAATATCGCCAGCGGCGGCTCTATTAGCGACATGAAGGTCAAACAAAAAGGGTATGCAATTGAAGTTCGAATTAACGCTGAAAAAGGTGTTATTCAGGGTAATGATATTAATTTCTTACCGAATGCGGGCAAAATTACTAAGTGCGTATTACCAAAAGACAAGAATATTCAATTAATTAAATCCATTGATAGCGATAAAGAAGTGACACCTTTCTATGACAGCATGGTGGTACAGATCATTTGTAACGGCAAAGATCGAAACGACACTATCACCAAAATGCTTAAATACCTGGATAAAGTCGTTATTGAAGGTGTCAGCACTAACATCCCACTACTTAAAGGCGTCCTTAAAGATGAGACGTTCATTAATGGCGTGTACGATACTAATTACCTGCCCAACTACCTAAAACGTATTGATCAGGCTCAATTAGTTAAAGATATGGAAATTAATGCCGGTTTAAGCAATCAAAATGTAACCCGCGAATCATTGGCCATTGAAGGATCGAGTGAACTAAAAGTATTGGCGCCGGCCAGTTCGATTTTTTACAGCTCATCATCACCAAGCGAACCTTCGTATGTAAAAGAGGGTGACATTGTCTCGATTGATCAGACTTTATGCCTAATGGAAGCCATGAAGATGTTTAGCCCCTTAAGCCTTAAATCATTTAATGCTCAGGGCAACACACTTTACGATGCTGAAGTACAATATCAAATTGTGCGCATCCATAACGCAGAGGGACAGCAAGTAAATCACGGTGACTTATTATTCGTAATTAAGCCTGTAATGCACTAATCCCCCTACCCCTTTAACCACTGGTTAAAGGGGTATATCCCCCTCCCCTGTTAAACCTCTTGCAACACACCACTTAATATAGAACTGTTTGAGCAATTCTGTGTCCAACTATTATAAAAAGCTAAACTGTTTTACACATGTAAAACAACTAAGCATAAGCTATTATGCTGCTTATTTTAGAAACATTGGGCCAAAGTATTTAATTGCACAAATTAAGTGCTATAAATACTCATAGAACTGTGTTTTTTTAATATAGCCACCATTCAAAAAGGGATCCACGTTATATGTTGCGCCACCTATTACTATTTAGTGCCATTGCCTGTTATTCATTTGCATCTTTTGCCAGCATTGACCCTGTAAAAACACTCGAACCGGCCTCTGAACATGCATTAACCAACCGCGCGGTCGTGCATCATTTATATCAACACCATTATTCTAGAAAATATTTAAACGATGAGTTCTCTGAAAAAGTATACAAACGTTACTTGGATATTTTGGACAATACCCGTTCATATTTCACCGCGTCTGATATCAAAGAGTTTGAGGCAACCCGCCTCACATTAGATGATGCTATTAAGACGAATGACTTAGACCCTGCATTCCTTAT
The DNA here is from genome assembly GCA_029938135.1 of Bermanella sp. Taxonomy (GTDB): domain Bacteria; phylum Pseudomonadota; class Gammaproteobacteria; order Pseudomonadales; family Oceanobacteraceae; genus Bermanella. The sequence continues at coordinate 12,040 of JAPYOO010000001.1, forward strand.
CTACAACCGCTATCGTCAACGCGCCATTGAGCGCCTAGACTATGCTTTAGCGTTAATTGATCAGGGAATTGTAAATTTTGACTTCACTAAAAATGAAAGTTTAGATTTAGACCGCGAGAAAGCATCTTGGGCCAAAAGCAGCTCAGACCTTGACCAGTTATGGCGTAAACGCATCAAAAATACGGTCTTAAACTTAAAACTTGCCGGTAAAAAAGATCCAGCTATCAAAGAGCTGCTAACTAAACGTTACGACAGCCAGTTAAATCGAATTAAGCAAATCAATTCCGAAGATGCATTTCAGTCCTACATGAATGCCATCACATATACATTCGACCCTCACACCCAATACATGTCTCCAAGAAACAGTGAAAACTTTAATATAAATATGAGCCTATCGTTACAAGGTATCGGTGCCGTATTACGTAGTGAGAATGAAAATACCATCGTAGAGCGATTAGTTAGCGGCGGACCGGCTAACAAAGCGGGTCAACTAAAACCAAGTGATAACATCGTAGGCGTTGCCCAAGACCAAAAAGAGATGGTTGATGTGATAGGTTGGCGCCTAGATGAAGTGGTGGATTTAATTCGCGGCCCTAAAGACAGTACTGTTCGATTAAGCATTGTTTCAGGCAGCGGCCAAACGGAAACCCATAAAATTATTTCCATTGTACGTGACGAAGTAAAACTTGAAGACAGAGCCGCTCAAAGTGAAATATTAGACATCAAACGCGACGATCGATCCTATAAAGTGGGTGTGATTGATATACCGGCTTTTTATGCTGACTTTGAAGCTAAAAATGCTAACGACCCCAACTACCGCAGTACTACTCGCGATGTCAGTAAATTAATTAAAGGGCTTCAAAAAGACAACATCGACGGCTTAATAATTGACCTTAGAAATAATGGCGGTGGCTCTTTAGCTGAGGTAAATAACCTAGTAGGTTTATTCATCCCTCAAGGCCCCACAGTACAAGTCCACTACAGCTTTGGGCATACACAAGTTTTAGCAGATAAAGACCCTGCACAGCTCTTCAAGGGCCCGCTTGTAGTCTTAACCAATCGCTTAAGTGCCAGTGCTTCTGAAATATTTGCTGGTGCCATTCAAGATTATGGCCGCGGTTTAGTGGTCGGCAGTCAAACTTTTGGAAAAGGCACAGTACAAACGCTTATCCCGTTATTTCGTGGGCAATTGAAGGTTACTAACGCTAAGTTCTACCGTATTTCAGGAGAAAGCACACAGCATAGGGGCGTTATTCCAGACATCCTTTACCCTGAGATATACGACACTGATAAGATTGGCGAGAGTGCTTTAGAAGAGGCACTACCATGGGACAAAATTGAACCATCTAAATATAAGTCAGAAACGGGTATCGCGAAGATATTGCCCGCCGTACTGAAGCAACATAATAAACGTATTGATAACGACCCCGATTTTGCCTATTTAAATGAGCAAGTCGTTTTCCTAAAAGAATTAAGAGGCGACACCACTATTTCGTTAAACAGTAAAACCCGTGAAACAGAACGTAAAGCAATGGAGAGCCGCCGACTTGGATTGGAAAACAAACGTCGTATTGCTAAGGGTTTAAAGCCATTAAAAGAGCTGACAGACGACAGCGATGATGAATCAGGCGATAAAGAAGACAAAGAAAAAGATAGTTCTCAGGATGCATTACTGCACGAGGGCGGTGAAATACTTGTAGACTTTATGCTTTCTGAGCCAAGCTCATCAATCGTAAAACTTAAATAAAGTAAGATCCCCGTGCCTTTTAGCGCGGGGAATCTTCATTAACACCCTTCCCTTCTTCTAAGCCTTACCTTTAATAATGTCTGCATCCATTACCATCAAGGCTAATGATTTAGACATAAATTCCCTATGATATAAAACAGCCACCACTAAACTCGTCGCCAATATAAACAGTAATGGATGAGCAAACCAAGCTATAACCGCCATGGAGAAATAATAAGCCCTTAAACCATAATTGAAACTGTGCCCTGCTTGATCCAATACCTTCGCTGTAGATTTAGCATATTCTTTACGCTGACTTAAATTGAACTCCTCCTGACTAGGCAAAGGTGCCGCCCCTAGCAGTACACTGGCAAAACCATACTGTCTTAACGACCACGTAAAAGTAAAAAATGCATAAGCCATTATTGCCACCATGACAATAAGCTTAATATGACCAAAGTCTTGTTCGATTGATTGGGATAAGAAAGCCAATTCAAAGTCGCGGGTCAATACTGTTAAAATTGCGGCGATAATAATCATAGTAGTGGAGGCGAAAAAGTTTACATTTCTTTCTATATTTGAAAGTAACGCTGCATCTGCAACACGATTATCGCGCACCATCATGCGATCCATCCACCACACTCTATGCACACACATTATTGAGGCTAAACAATGCGTTCGTTTAGCCATATATTTTGCAAAGACTGTATAGGAAAACCAGGCTAGCAAAAAGAATATTATCGCTGCGTGATTCCAAGCAGGATGACTCAGTATACTTTGATCCATTAGAGACCTTATTTCAGAAAGTTAATTACATCACGGTCGTTCATGGCTTTATTTATGATTTCAGATAACAACCCATTCATGTATTTTTCATTAAACTTTTCACTGGGTGCAATTGCTACATCCTGAGAGCGATTAGCTGAAAACCGCTTTTTAAAACTTGACCCACCGCGACTCACTAGCATGGAAATTTCCGCTTCTAACTTTACACGACTCACCCAACTTTCATCCGGAGTAGAATAATGCAATTTATCTATTTTCAATGTAAGTTTAGTAAAGGGCTCGCTCCCCTTTTGCATCTTCACACCCTGAGCTAACATCGCTTTTTGAATGGATTCACCTAGGGACTGAACTAAAGGTAATTTAAAGGCAATCTCGCCTTCTTTTTTTGCATTTCTATAACCCAATAACGCAGTGTTTTTACGATTATCAGTAATTAATAATTCGATAGGTGTGACCAAACCGCTTAACTGTGTAAAGGACAGTGACGGTAGTACCTGCACTTTTTGTGGTGCCAAAGTACAAGCAGTCAAACAGGTCAATAACACGATATAAAAAACATTTCTCATTAAAAAGCTCCTCCAAGTTGAACATATACAGTATTAGAGCCTAGGGAATTAATGCCTTTTGCCATTCCTAAACGAAACCGTAAATTAAAATTATAAACCAAAGTTGTATCTAGAACCGCTTCGGCACCTAAGGAAGAATATACACCTCCCATATTTTCACCCTCATTCCACACCATGGCATTATCACTAAATGCTCGCAGTGACCAGCCACTGAATCCCACTGGCGGAGACATTAGATTTTCATCGACCCAAGTGAACGGTAAGCGATACTCTATATTATATATAAGGGTATTCTCACCCACTAATTGCCCAATGTTTTCATCGAAACCTCGCAAAGCATATTCTCGTTGTTTGAGTTGAATTCCCGGGCCAATATAAACATCACTACGTTCACCTCCCAATCTAAAGGGAGAGTTACTTGAAAACCCAACACCCACAAACAACCGCTGAGCAAGCGTATGACCTAAATCATTGGTTTGATAATAGCGGGTATTAACACTTAAAACTTGACCCGTGAATAAAGAGTTACCTACTTTCTCAGCGCTCTCTAAGGACATGTTCAATTGCCAGCCATCACTGGATCCGCCCGCATTTAAAGCGGATGTTAGTCCATCATAGATAACACCTATGGCTAACCAATTATCGTCTACTTCACCTCCTATTTTAGAGTGACTTTTATCTATCAAAAATTCTGAATGACTATTGATAAGTGCAACATATGGGAAAACACTATTGGCAATACTTAAACTAGGCTGCATATAAGCGGTGAACCACTGGGAATTATATTCACTTACGCCTTCAACTCCAGAGGATCCTAAACTTTGCTGAAGCCCTAAAATCCAACGCCCATTATAAGTATAGTTAAATTTAACCAGCCCTTTTTCATGTTGTTTTTCATACGTTAACTGAGCCAAATATTGATGATTATTCAAAGCATCCTGCCCACTGGTGAAGAAACCAACCTCCGTCAAATTATCCTGAGCAAGATAAACCGGGAACCAATACTTGGGCAACAAACTTGGTAACGGATTGTAATGTGCATCATCCACTAAAGATAAGTCCACCAATGGAATTGGCTGGGACGGCTCTAAATTTGTTGCATACAGATCGGGATAAGACTTCAATTCAACCGAGGCCACCTTATAACCCGCTGTTTCATATGACAAGGTCAATGCATTTTCAGCTGAGGTGGGAACCAATTGCTTGAAGCCCCCCACACTATGACTTAACCGCGCTTTATCACTGCCATCCAAATTAATGCTATATATTTCCGATTGGCCCAACTGGCTTTGAATAAAATAAACTTTATTCGAAAACAGTACCGGCTGAGATTTTAGTTCACTATCCGTGGTGATTGCTTGCCACTTGCCCTCCGTCCATAGATACAGCTCCCAGGGCTTAGATGAAAACTTAATACTTGCTACGATATCCCCAGACTCATTCACATCAAAAGAGGATACAACGTCAGCCATGTCCCCGCGCCAAATACCTTCGACCACTTGGCCTTTTGAATTTAAGCGTTCCAGCACTGCTATGCCATGCTCGTATCGTAACGCCACAATTCGCTGTGAGGATTGCCACTTAGCCAGCCGGTAGCGGGAACAATGAGTTAAACGTATTAAAGAGCCCTTCTGCAAAACATATAGATCGTAATACAACGCATGCTGTCCACAGTTTTCTAATTGACTCACTAATACCTGCCCGTTTTTATTTACATCCACACTCGCCAGTGAATTAAGCGGCACCACAGACACCTCTATGCCTTTATCATAGTGGTATAAATTAGCGCCTTTATTACCGTCTATTGCTGCATACCAGAAATCTTGTTTGTTACCTTTAGCAATAAACCCATAATCTAGGTGGCTATTTGATATTGATTTAACATTACTTGTCTGCAGCGTCGCTATACGATGCAGTTGAGGTGAAAACTTTCCATTTAAGTAATTTTGAAAATCTGGCCACAGTTGCTCAAGACTTTTTCCGGTAATCAAAACTGGATTGGAATTAACCTGGTAAGGCAGTAAATTATCACTGTAATTATTAATGAGTTGATTAATGGCTTTTTTACCATAAACATCCTCGATAAATCGGAAAAAATAAACACCGTATAAATAGGCTGTATTAAATGGCCAGTCATGAGGATTAACGGTATTAATTCTAGAGATTGGTTTAATACCAGAAAGCACTTCTTGGCGCATAATCATCTGAAATACATCAGACTGCCCTCGCCCAACACCCTTGGCATCATTGGTTTCCATATAGGTAGCAAGCCCTTCTTGAAACCAATTAGGATGTAAAGCGTTAGGAAACAGCAATAGGTATCGCCCCAAAATTGAACGTAGCATTAAAGGTAAATCCAATGCCTTATCGGTATGCAGTATATGGGTGTATTCATGATGAATGAGCATTTTCAGCCAATCATCGAAAACCAAAAGTTCACCTTGAGTGGGTGGCTGCATGAACAGCGTCATGGCGTTATTAGGAATGGGGCTAGCGAACCCATTGGCCTGATCAAATTCATCTAATAAAATAACATGGGTTTTATTGGCTGGACGCCAATTAAAATATTCAGATAAATTTTGGTGACTTTGTTCTGCCAGATAATCCACCTTACCCACATAGCTTTTAAGGCTTGTAGGATAGTGAATTAAAAAGTGCTCACCCACATGTGTTTTCCAGTTAAGACTAGGGTCGGCGCCATGACTACTGGCCACCCCTAATAAGAAAAAACACAGCAATATTCGATTAAACATTAGACTCATCACGAATAAACACCCATTCCTTAGATTTTGAAAGTTCCTCGCTGAATGAATATCCGGCAACATCAAACTTTTTAATGTCTTCCACTTTCTTAATACGATTTCTTATCACGTAGGCGGCCATCATGCCCCTGGCCTTTTTCGCATAAAAGCTAATTATTTTGTATTGACCATTTTTTTGATCTTTAAAAACAGGCGTAATTATTTGTGCTTTCAGTATTTTCTTATTTACAGCTTTAAAATACTCATTGGACGCTAAGTTTAACAGCACATCCTTATCATTAAGCTGCTGATTGAGTTTATCGGTAATAATATCACCCCAAAACTCGTATAAATTTTTACCCCTTAAATTCGGATATTTTGTGCCCATTTCTAATCGATAAGCCTGCATTAAGTCCAAAGGCTTTAACAAACCATATAACCCCGAAAGCATTCGCAAGTGTTGTTGTGCAAATTTCATATCACTTTTGCTCAATGCATAGGCATCTAAACCGGTATAAACATCCCCTTTAAATGCGTAAATGGCCGGCCTCGCATTATCAAGTGTGAAAGGTTGCTGCCAATGCTGAAAACGAGTGGTATTTAAATGGGCGAGTTTGTCACTTAAACCCATCAAATTAGCGACCTCTTTTGGCGCAAGCTCTTTTATTTGATCAATAAGCTCTTGGGCATCGACTAAAAAGTCTGGCTGGGAAAAATCATCCGTAGGTAAAGCACTTTCATAGTCTAAGGTTTTTGCAGGGGACACCAACATCAACATGATTTAATTCCTGGGCAATTCAAACTAACAGCGTGGAGAGCTAGTAAGGTTAAGTATTTTTAGGTCCATATTGTAACGACTCACGCACGTCGACTAAAGCGTTAGAGCAAAATAATTGCCATCAGCAACTGCTTTACCCGCATAGCCATGAGTAATATTTAATCACTTATTAGCGATCAAATATTACAGCGGTAACATATTTGTAAAACCAACAAAAATACCACACTGTATTAACTAGAACCCTGTTAAAGGATGTTGTCGTGGATACTTTTTTACTTGCGCTTATCACTTGCTTTACCAGTGCTTTCGCAGCCATGTTAGGCCAAGGAGGCGGCTTAATGCTTATGGCCGTATTACCAGGATTTGTTCCCGCACCCGCTCTCGTAGCTATTCATTCTGTTGTGCAGGCCAGTAGCAATGGTAGCCGCGCCTATCTTTCACGTAAACAGATTAACTGGCCCATAATATGGCCTGTGGCCATCGGAACAATAATGGGTGCCGCCATAATATTACCCGTTATTCCCCTATTGAACTGGCAATGGATGCAGGCTGTTATTGCGATTTACATCCTATGGCTTACTTGGGGGAAGTTCATCACACTACCGAAGCTATTATCATGCAAATTCACATTCAAACACATACTAGGCTCGCCCTTTATTCGGCTTGGTATACTACAAGGCAGCCTTGGCATGGCATTAGGCGCAACCGGCCCCTTAGGCGGCGCACTACTGCTATCAAAGGGCTTAAGTAAAGATGCCATTGTGTCCAGTAACTCCTTCATTATGCTGGTAAGCCACTTGGTTAAAATTTTATTTTTTAGCGTTCTAGGGGTGCAGTTTCTTAACCATGTACCATTACTTCTAAGCTTGTGTCTCGCCGCCGTCATTGGCTCAATCATTGGCAGCCGCTTTCGTAATCGCCTACCTGAGAAACTCTTTTTTCCATTATTTAAAGGTCTGTTAACACTCTTAGCCTTACGCATGCTGTTTTTGGCCTTCTCTTAACACTACTGGCTTGGCAAACCCTGTGTTTTTAGTTAGTCTAAATTAACTTTAGATAACGGTATAAAAATGAATACCCGCGAGCTTATTAACTGCTTTGACCTATTGGTTGAGAGCACTCAGAAATTGTGTGATAGCTTCACCCAACAAGGCAACCCTCATTGGCTACCTTTAACGGAAGCAGAGCAATTACATGGCATAAATTCTTTGCAAAAAGCCAAAAGTATCTTCCAGGATTATTGGTATCAAGATGGCCAGGACGGCCGAGAAACTCGTAGTTGTTTTGGTTTAATCAGTGCCAACGACACTCAAATCCAAGAAGCTCTGTTAATTAATCAATTAAAAGAACTCCTAAAAAATCAAGTAAAAGTCCTGCTAAAACAACATAAAAATCAATGGCTAGAACTTAAAGGCACACTGGCCACGCGGCACTCTTCATTACGTGAAAGCTTGCACTTTACCGGCCTAAGCCGCCTCCACCTCAAACAAACTTGGCGTCATATTCCCGTTATACAACGTAGCCCCAGCCGAGTGGGCTTTAACTGGTACAGCTCAGGGCGCAGCATCCAAAAAATCAGCGTGCAAGAAGCCTATGAAGCACTGTGCAAAATGGATACTTCAAGCTTACACATTCAAACCCAGCTGCAGCAAGTAGGCAAGCTTGCTCAAAATACGCGCTTGGCAAAAATTCAAAACCTGGCCCCCACAATGCGTGCTAATCTATTTTATGAGGACAACCAATTTCCTGAGCGCCAAGCCATGAACATATCATTGCCCATATTATTTAAAAACACAGCTAACAACTCCTTACCTAACCATAATGAACCAGAGTTGGTGGCACCCTTGACCCGAAAACGCGCCGTGCGCAGTGATCGCACCATAGAAGATCATCCGTTTTTACCCAGCATCCGTGTGCACCGGTACAGCTAAAGCGCATGGACATTTTTGGACACAGAGGCGCCAAGGGCGTAGTAATGGAAAATAGCCTGCAAGGTTTCTTGTTGGCTATTAGTCATGGCATTAACAAATTTGAATTGGATATACGTTTAAGCAGTGACAAGCAACTAATGGTCGTCCATGACGAAAAATTAATTAGACTCGCTAATAGCCCGCTATTGGTCAGTAAAAGTACAGCACACACATTATCCCAAACATGCCTATGTGGCACTCAAGAAGGCATACCCACCCTTGAACAGGTAGTAGCGGCCTGCCCTAGCGTCACCCACTGGCAATTTGAAATTAAAACGCTTAGCAGTAATGCAAACTTTGTAGCGCCGATGAAACATATAATCGACAAATATCAATTACACGATAAGGTCACTATCACCAGTAAACATATAGGCACATTAGAAATTTTCAAAAACAACCTTGAACATATTAAGCGAGGTTATGTGCAAGAATGGCCAAGGCCAAACGGCATTAAAACGGCAATTAAACTTAACTGCCACATGCTGGCACTGAACAAAAATTTAGCCCATAGAAAACATATAAAAAAAGCACAAGCACTAGGATTGCATGTGAGTGTCTGGACCGTAAATTTACAAGAAGACATGCAACGACTTTCCCATCTACAGGTAGACAGCATTATTAGTGACGTGCCACAGATGGCCATGAAAACCTTAAAGTAATTGCTGTTTTAAGGTTTTTACTACAACGCTGCATCCCCCTACATTGATAATAAGGGGACTTAACTTTTTTAAAACATGTCTGGGAATGGATGAGACTGAGGCAATTTAATTTTATTTTCAAACCCCGGCATAGCCAGCGTCTGATCAGTTAATTCAATTTTAGATTCATCAATCATTTCCTCACCAAAGCGATATATAACCTGTAGATCCCCTTTACTGGCCGATTCATCGTAAGCATTGGCTTGCTGGCGTGTGACTTCGCGCTTGGCTTTATAAGCCAGCATTGCATCGTGACCATAGCGCTTAGACAACATTTTTTCTGCCACAAACGGAGATAAAACGGTGGCGGTTGCATTGTTACCGCCAAATCCCTTTGAGTTTAAAAAGGCGACGTCCCACTCGTTTATCGCCCGCATTTTATCTTGCAGGCAAATATCCAGTCGTTCCTGATTCACATCTTCGGCTACTTCTTTTACAGTTTTAATGCCGGGTAATATGCCATGTTTAAACACACCTAAGCTTGCCATTAACTGATCGGCGCTAGCGGGTGCAAGGGAATGTCCAATATACGATTTAACCGCCGTTATTGGCCATTCTTTGATTGAAAACGCCTTTGCGACGGAATCAAAAATATTGGACTCAGTGACTCTATTTTGGGGGGTACTTGAACCATGGGCTTGTACAAAACTGCGTTTTTGAACGGCCTCATCTCCTAGCATGGCACGGGCCGCGGCGACGGCTTTGGCCATAGTGACGTAATTACCCGCACCCGGAGAGGATATGGACTTTTTAAAGCCATCTGCATTAACAAATACATCCGACACGGCACCATGAATATCAGCCCCAAGCTCCATAGCCAACTCATCATCCATTAACACAACATATTGACTGGACTCGGCCATAGTGAAACCGCAGTTTTCACCAAAGGGACGGCTGGGTTTACGAAAGTCGGCTTCATTGCTGCTGTCTAATTTTTTTAAACCTTCCTCATGAGCTAGTGCACTCATAGTGGCGTAACCGTCTATTATTTCTGGCGTAATGGGGGCTTCACTATTACCCACTACCACCACGCGTCGGCGACCACTGTTAATGTCTTCTATACCTGCACGTAAATTGTATAAGAAACTGGCACATGCCCCCGTTATGGCCCCTGTTGAGCCAACACTGCCCAATACATACGCATTAATAAAATCGGCGGGCATACTGTTCATACCAAGCGGACATTGTTTGGTGGTTACCCGAGTACCCTTAAGGCGTGATTTAAGCATGCCTCCAAAACCTAAGTCATCTAACTGACTCATGGCATTACTGGAGTAAACCGCCACTTCATCAGGTTGCACGGCATCCTTTATTTTACCCCAAGGAATACCTATTGAGTTTACCGCGTCACTGGCCCCCACTACCGCCATTTGTAAAGCCCGTGGGTGAAAACGTGATTTATAATGAGCGCCAGGATCAAAACCCGAAGGCAATTGACCTGCTGATTTTACGATCGACTCACGGTAACTGTCGGCTTTAACATTAAGCTCACCATTAAAGGTAACTTTTACCTGTTTATTTGCAAGTTCACTCACCTGCCAATGACTCGGCACCGGATTTGGTAACTGCTTTTTAGGCAGTGTAAATTCAAGATCTACTTTGGATGCGTTGGTAAGGTTCATATCTTGGTGCCAATGCACCGCATCCACATCAAAGTACTGATTTTCGATACGACGTACTAACGTGCGATCAAGGATCATAGTGGCCAGCTTTTTATCGATGCTTGCCAAGCTATAGACCTGCCCATGTTCATCTTGATACTGTCCATCGTTGAATTTTAGCATTCCCATCAATACCGCTAAGTCTGCTAATGTTTGTCGACGTAGCTCCAGCGGCAAGCTCTCAATCACCATTCTGTGGTAACCATGATGAAAAGAACTACGGCCCGCAGAATTGTAACCACCAAAACCCACTATCATTGGCAAACGTGTCATACACCGCCTCCTTAAAATCATTCATAACGCTAACCATCAACGTTTAACGGTTAGCTTTTGAAATAAGTTTAAGAACTAATCTGCCATCCGGCATTGTCATTATGGCCAGCCATTAAGCTATTCTAGCCATCGCAGCTAATTTGGGCTTTTTAAGCTCTGTATTTCCAGTTTAGAGAGCCATAGGTGCTGGCTTTTAGCCATTTAGGCCACCTATAATGTCATTATGGCCAAACAATGACGGGCATTGAATTTAAGCCGCACTATCCCTCTATGACAGGTCAACTAGGCGAATAATGAATAATATTACGTTTTTCTTTTGTGACCAGATGCTTGCCAGCAGCGCCTCACTACCCATAGAGATGCTTAAGGCTGCAGAAAGTGCCGCCCACGTTGAGAGTCGCTTAGCACTGCCCTTATGTATTCAATCGGTAGGATTAGACTTAGAAAAAGTAACAACTGGAGCCGGTTTTGATATCAGCCCGGATAAAGTCATCGAAGACATCACTCGAACAGACATCATCTTTCTGCCGGCACTATGGCGCCACCCTAAACCGGGATTGCGAAAAAATGAGCGATTACTAGCGTGGCTTCGTCACCATCAACAACAAGGCACCATTATCTGCAGTGTTGGTACTGGAGTCTGTTTACTGGCAGAGGCTGGTTTACTCGATCACAAACCCGCTACGACCCACTGGTATTACTTTGATCGATTTCAAAAGGATTACCCTAAAGTTCAACTTAAGCGCCAATATTTCATTGTCCAAGCTGGAAACTTATACAGCGCTGCAAGCGTTAACTCACTAGCCGATTTAACCGTGCATCTTATTGGACGTATCTACAACAAACTTATCGCCCTGCACGTAGAGAGACATTTCTCTCATGAGATACGCCGCTCGTATAAAAACATCAGTTTCATTGATGAACAAAGCAATCATCCAGACGAGGATATTGTGCAAACCCAAGTCTGGTTAAAAGATAATTTTAATAACAGCATTGTATTTAGTGAGGTTGCTAAGAAATTTGATATGAGTGTAAGAAGTTTTAACCGACGCTTTAAAAATGCCACCAACGTAACCCCGCTACATTACTTGCAACAAATCAGAATCGAAACCGCAAAGGATCTATTAAAAACCAGTAATTTAGCTTTGGGAGAAATTGCTGAACAGGTGGGGTATCAAGATTTAGCACATTTTAATCGTTTGTTTAAACGTTTATTAAGCACCACGCCCAATCAATACCGAGCAATGGTGCGGGCAAAACTATTCAGTTTAGAGTAGCGCTGTATTTTTAACCCATACTAAGTAAATTCAAAAACAACTCCAAGCTGTTTATTCAAGCATTCATAAACCGTTCTAAATTCAAAAGGCTTGGCGATAACATCATCAAAACCGGCTTGCTGGTAACGGTTATAATCAGCCTCCAATACCGCACCCGATACCGCAATGCATTTAGGCTGATGATTCATTTTAAGTATATGCCCCAAAGCTTCTAGGCCCGTCATAATAGGCATTTCATTGTCCATGAAGATAATATCTACCCTATGCTCATGTAAACACTCAATGGCTTTCTCACCATCACAGGCCTCATGTACTTCTATTCCCGCTTCTTGTAATAGTTCAACTAATACAAGTCTATTACTGCTTTCATCATCCACCACTAGTGCTACCACATGCTGACCAGGGGCTAGTTTACCAAGGAATTTTTCATGGCAAGGACTCTCACTATCCTGCCCTTGCAGTTTAAGTCTAAATTCAAAACACGCCCCCCTATTTGGGCTTGAAGTGACCTGAATATTACCCCCCATTAACTGCACATGTTTTTGAGCAATAGATAACCCCAATCCGGCACCACCAAATTTAACCCCCGCTTCTTTTTGTACAAACGGTTTAAATATATCCATTACTTCAAGCTTTGACATACCCATGCCACTATCCGTTACCTCAAACTGATACTCATTTGGATTAGATTCAAAAACCGATAATTTTACAAACCCATTTGAAGTGAACTTTATGGCATTTGAAATAAGGTTCAGCAACACTTGGCGAACCTTTTTTGCATCCATCAATACAGACAAACCATCCACTAAATCATAATTTAGCTGCCACTCCAGTCCTTTTTTGATGCAACGTAATTTAAACATATTACATATATCGTCAATAAACTTTGATAACAAAACAGTTTGAATATCCAACTCCAACAAACCGGACTCTATCTTTGACATATCTAACACATCATTGATTAAATCTAAAAGATGTACACCGCTGTCAGTAATATACTGCACGTACTGCGCCTGCTCACTGCTTAATGGTCGTTTGCTGTCCGCCTGTAGCAACTGACTAAAGCCTAATATCGAATTCATAGGGGTTCTAATTTCATGACTCATACTGGCAAGAAATTCACTTTTTGCTTTGGAGTGACGACTGGCAATTTCACTGGCAACTTTTAATTCTTGAGTTCGTTCACTGACAACACGCTCCAACTCCACCGTATTGGAAAGACTCGCCAACAACTGCATTAAAGTCTTTACGTAAATATTAAGAGTGCGCTCATGCCAAACATTAAAAAATTCAGCTTGCTCATGAAAAGAGACGACCATACCGCCTCCGCTCACTCCATCTAAGTAAGCACACAACATGTAGCACTTATGGCCCTTTAAATTAACCACCTGAACTTGGCCTAATGTTGATTTTTTGAAATTTTCGAACTGCAACTCTAGACCGTCTTGCTCGAACTGAATGAGGCTAGGTAATATATCATCACAACCCGCAGCACTAAATTCGGAATCTACCGACACTTTAGCCTCTACTACTAGGTTACGGCCCTTCTCTTTATACAACGCACAGTATTCAAATTTTTCATGGCGCACCAAAATACGTAAAGCTTCAGCTATCAACTCAGATTCATTATGAGCGGCTAAGCTAACTTCCACTAATAGATTAAGTGTATTTAAGGAGGTGTATAAAGAAGACTGCAGCTCGTCCTGTTTCATTAAGCTCACTTAAGATTCATTCATGTATTTGATAGGAAATCAGCTAAAGCCCCTACGGTCTCTTTTACTTCAGTAAAGACACTTTGCAGGCTAAGTATGTCTTGCATAGGAATAATAAATAGATCTGATACGTTCTGAGTTTCAACCTCTAAATCATCCGCTCCATCCAAAAAGCGCATAACAAAACCGACTATCCTTACAACCTCCCAATGATCCCCTTTATAGTTAAAGTCTTGGCAGTTCGATATAACTGAAATAGTTTCATCGGGTAAATGCCATCGAGTTGCCAGCCAGCCCCCCGCATCACTCGAGTCAATCCCCAGCCTCTCGCGCTCTTGAAACAAGCGCGACTGATGATTACCATCCACAAACTCAGGTAACAATTGATTCATTTCAAGCGGAAAATGGTGAACCAACAATAACTGACCAAGACTATGTAACAAACCAGCAAGATAGGCGCTGTTAGCATCAATACTGGGGATTTTTTTTGCGAACATCGAAGCGCATTGCGCCACGGCTAAAGCTTTGCACCAGTACCCTTGCAATGAAAATTCAGGACAAGAACCTGTTTCAAATTTAGGTCCCATTAACATTCCCATGCATAGACTACGTACTGTTTGTACCCCCAGTACTTTGATCATGGCCTGCTCAACGGTTAAGACCTTAGAAGGAGAAGCAAAGAACGAGGAATTGGCAATACTGACGATTCTGGCAGTAATCCCTGGCTCAGATTGAATGGCTTGCGCCAAGGAAGATAAATCTACATCATCATCCATCACCAATTCAAGCAACTGGTCACTGGCCACGGACGCAGGGGGAATAGTGAGCGTACTTAAGATGGCACTGCGGCGCTTTCTAACTTCGGTTGCATCCATTCACCACCCACCATACAAAAACTTACTCTGATCTAAACTCTAGTTCAGTCTAGGGTTTGAGCAAGCTGCATTGATGGGAGTAGTAGACGTTTTACAGGCTGTTCTTTAAGAGTTCTTAGCCTCTAATTCATCTAATTCAGCTTGCTCCTGCTGAATACGCTTATCCTCAGCTTGCTCTTCTGCTGTTTTTTCAAGAGATAATCCCGACAAGCCTCCCGCTGATGAGCCTGCGCCCCCAGACTCAGCTAACTTAATCCGCAGTTTCAAATTCACTTCAGAATCTGCATTTTTTATGGCTTCTTTTAGCGATATTTTGCCGGCTTCAAATAGCTTAAATAAAGCCGCATCAAAAGTTTGCATACCTAGGTTTTCTGACTTAGCCATGATCTCTTTAATGGCATCGGTGTCCCCCTTAAAGATCAACTCCTGAATGGTTTTGTTTCCTAACAAGACTTCCACCGCGGCTACCCGTTTATTGTCCACTGTCGGTATTAAACGTTGCGAAATGAAGGCCTGTAAGTTAAGACCTAAATCCTGTAAAAGTTGATTACGTCGCTCTTCTGGGAAAAAGTTAATAATTCTATCAAGTGCCTGGTTCGCATTCGTGGCATGCAATGTAGAGATCGCTAAATGACCGGTTTCAGCAAAAGCCAGTGCATGCTCCATGGTTTCACGATCGCGAATCTCACCAATCAAAATCACATCAGGAGCTTGACGTAACGTATTCTTCAAGGCCGCGTGAAAATTCTTTGTATCCACGCCAATTTCGCGCTGATTGACGATACTTTTTTTGTGTTTATGCACAAATTCAATGGGGTCTTCTATGGTGATGATATGGCCCGCTGAATTGATATTCCTATAATCAATTAATGACGCCAAAGACGTCGATTTACCTGATCCGGTTCCGCCTACGAACAAAATAAGGCCGCGCTTGGCCATAACCACTTCTTTTAAGACTGCAGGCAGTCCTAGGTCATCAAATTTTGGAATTTCGGCCACTATGTTGCGGGCAACTAAGGACACCTCATTTCTTTGTCGAAATAGATTTAAACGAAAACGCCCACATCCTGGCAAGCTTATGGCCATATTCAATTCCATCTCTTCTGCAAATTCCTTCTTTTGGTCGTCATCCATGACGGCTTCAACCATCTGAGCGATTTGCCCAGACTTTAATGGCTCACGGCTTAAAGGCTTTAATGTACCCTGGAATTTGGCACTGGGTGGCGCCCCAGTACTTAAATAGAGATCTGAACCATCATGTTTGGCTAATATTTGTAGGTATTTTTTAAGGGGCATAAACTTCACTTATTACTAATAGGACCCGAGTAAACGCAGCAAGAATAATACTAATTCCTTATAAATTCTCAATTTCTGCTTAATATTTACTTAACTGGGTCTCATTCCCAATAAATATCAGCATTATTAGATGCATACTCGGCATTTAATCCAAAATCTAATCATAACCACTGCCTATAGTGTGTATTAGTCCACCCGCCCCCACCGAGATCAACAAGCTTTTTAATTACTGATATAATACTAAGTAAGCAGTACTGCAGTGTAATACGTTGTCGTTAGCACTGAGTCAAAACCTCACAGCCGAGCAAAATCATGCCTGACACTCCAGCGTACCTTAAAGATTCAGCCCAATTACTCACCCAAGCAGGCTTTGCTACGTGCCAGACTTGGTATCACGGCACCGCTAGCGGATTAGTCTCTTCTATTATGGAGCAAGGCCTTAAGCAATCGGGTGATAGCGAATTAAAGCTAAAAGCTAAAAGCATGATAACCACCGTTGGCGGTTCTGTTACAGAACATAAAGAACCTGTATTTTTAACGCAAAGCAAAGAGTTGGCTTATTTTTGGGCATGTGCCACCAGTGAAAACCGTAACAAATTTTTTGCCAAAGACGATAAGCCCGTAGTACTCGCTATTACCCTGCCTACTGAGGTAAATGAAACCATAAAACCTGATGTAGGTGCCGCTGCAGTAATATTAGCCGGTGGTAACGATTACCTAGATGAACTTGAAAGCATATACAAAAAAAATAACTTAACGGCGCCTAAAATTAACCCTAATACTGCCGACAGAATGGAATATTTAACTCTATTAGGAATGGCTTACAGTAAAAACAACATTGCTGCTGAATACATTAAGGTAGTGTCTCAGTAAAATCTATTCAGACTTTGAGCGCCTTTAGTGATTGTAATGCTTGGTATTTTTAAAGGTGCTGGCATTAAAATTGGGGTAAGCGGCTTCTCGCATTACAGTGGCCATAACCCTATACGTGCTTGACCAGGCCGCCCTTAATTCAGGGGTAAAGGCATCCGCCAAGCCCGTTTCTAGGGTTTTAATGAGTGCATTTCCCACTGGCGTGTAATCCTCTAATTTAACACCGTATTCTACGTGCTTGATTGCCATTTTTTGTAATACGGGCACCAAAGCATCTAAATTATCTAAGGTATTCACCGCCAGCTTCAAGGCTGCCATGAGTTTTTTACCCTGGCTCTTCATATCCCCTTTAAATAAAACCTTCAACGATGGATCGTAAGAGAATAGCGTGTCATAAAAAATACCGGCCGCTACATCACTGATGGGCTCTACTTTTTTGAAACTATCTCTTACTAATTGCTTTTGACGCTCTGTAATTGCCATTCTACCGACGCTCCTTCGCTACTTTTTCCCTTTCCTTGAGCATAGATGGAATCTGTTTGATGGCAAATGTTTATAAAAAGCATTATTTTTTGCGACGTGAATTACCCGTTTTTTTACCAAAAGCCCGGTCCTTTTGGCGACGTGCCTGAGCACTTCGAGTATTTTTACGAGTCGGAGCCGCTGTTTTAGTGAGATCCGGTTCAAACCCTTCTAACCATTGCTGCGCTAAACGCTCACCCAGCACCGCTTCAACCTCTTCTAATAGGTAATTCTCTGATGGACTCAGTAAAGAAATCGCTAAACCAGAACCGCCCGCTCGCCCAGTACGTCCAATACGATGAATGTAATCTTCTGCTATAAAAGGCAATTCGTAATTAATCACATACTCTAGAGACTCTATATCCAACCCCCTAGCTGCCACATCTGTCGCCACTAATACGCGCACATCACCATCTTTAAATTCTTGAAGGGCTCTTTCTCGGGCACCTTGGGATTTATCACCATGAATGGCCGATGTTTTCAAACCGTCTTTACACATTTCGCGGGCCAAATCATCAGCCCCAGCCTTAGTTCGAGTAAATATCAAGACTTGCTGCCAGTTTTTAGACCCTATCAAGTAGGACACCAACTCGCGTTTACGATCTTCATCGACATTATAAACCAGTTGTTTAACGTCTACGGCGGCTGTGTTTTTCTCATCCACTTCAATTAAACAGGGGTTCTTTAATAAGCTCTTACTAAGCTTAAATATTTCATCATCAAATGTTGCTGAAAATAATAATGTTTGTCGCTCAACAGGTAGGTGCTTAAGGATTCGTTTTATATCTGTGATAAAACCCATATCCAGCATACGATCTGCTTCATCTAAAACAATTACCTGCAGTTGTTTTAGATCCACGACCCCTTTAAACATTAAATCAATTAACCTGCCGGGCGTCGCCACTAAAATATCAGCACCGTCTTGCAGTGCATCTACTTGCAGCTTTATGCTCACACCACCATAAGCAATGACCGTTTTTAAACCACTGCCTATCGCGTATTTCTTAAAACTGCTGCTTACTTGTTGGGCTAATTCACGCGTAGGGGTCAATACTAGCGCTTTAAGAAAGGTATTTTTTGTATCATCAGCAACACCTGCTTGCGCACATAATTGATGTATTATTGGCAGTGCAAATGCGGCTGTCTTACCCGTACCCGTCTGGGCACGAGCCATCACATCTTGTTTATTTAATACGGCAGGAATAGCCGCCAATTGAATAGGCGTAGGCTCATTGTATTCAAGCTTTTGTACGGTGTTAATTAGTGCTTGGTTTAAACCTAAAGAAACAAAACCCATGACGACTCACAAAAAATAATATTAAGGCACATTATAGCATTTAATCTTGTTTATAATTTACAGAATGCTTTAAGTAATCTAGTTTTAATTTACTTAATTTTTCAACATATTTTGCCGATTTCAGCCAGCCTTCCAGCAACGGCACTAATTTATCAGCCCACACTCGCCGAGGATTGAACACCATATAAAAAGGGTTTTCGTACAGACAGCCCGATACTCCAAGGTCCTTCATATACTTTTAAGCTCCCAACGAATGCACCGAATAGCTCCACTCTCAACAGACCATAAAGCCGCCCGACACCCTCAGGTGGTGATGCTTTCTATACGACTCTGGGCGCTGTTTTTTTGTGCTCGCAGGCATAGGGACACCAATCTGTGGTCGCCATATGAATAACAGCAAAGGAGCTTTTTTATAGTTTAGAAGACAAATGCATACCTGAAACAGCGCCGTGAAGGCATTATGATTACTGAGAATGACACTTAAGGCACGCCCTACTCAAGCTCCCTTTCAAAAAAAAGGCCGCAACACACAAGGGTGATGCGGCCTTTTTATAGGTCATAAAGACACTAGAATACGCGATTTAAGCCATTCAATGCCGCTATGCGATAAGCCTCAGCCATAGTGGGGTAATTGAATGTGTTATTCACAAAATAATTCACTGTATTACCTGCACCTTTTTGCTTCATGATAGCCTGGCCGATATGTATGATCTCGGCCGCTTGGTCACCAAAGCAGTGCAACCCGAGTATTTCGAGGGTTTCACGATGAAAGAGGATTTTCAGCATACCAACACTTTCGCCAGTAATTTGGGCACGGGCAATGCTTTTGAAAAAGGCCTGACCCACTTCATATGGAACCTTCTCATTGGTGAGTTCGCGCTCAGTCTTACCCACCGAACTGATCTCTGGAATTGTATAGATGCCCGTAGGTACATCTGTCACAAACCAAAAATCATCGTCCCCAGCTAAGTGAGCCGCTGCCGAGCGACCTTGGTCATACGCTGCACTGGCAAGACTTGGCCAACCCACTACATCACCTACAGCATAAACATGATCGGCTGAGGTTTTGTAATTTTCATCCACTTCCACTTGGCCACGACTATTGGGTTTAATACCCACGACATCTAGACCTAAATCTAATGAATTTCCGGTTCGACCGGCAGCCCATAAAATAGCATCGGCTTTAATTTTTTTGCCAGATTCAAAATGCATCGTGACACTATTTTCTTCGGTGGTAACTGATTCAAACAGCTCATTATGACGAATAAGTACACCATTATTACGTAAGTGATAACTCAGAGCATCACTGATTTCATCATCAAGGAAAGGCAATAAACGCTCACCTGGGTTGATTAAATCAACCTTAACCCCTAGACCACTGAATATTGAAGCGTATTCAGAGCCAATAACGCCAGCGCCGTAAATAACAATATTACGCGGGGTGTGCTCTAACTTTAAGATCGTATCTGAATCGTAAACACGCTCGTGGTTAAAGTCTATGGCGTCTGGGCGAAACGGAGTAGAACCTGTCGCCAATACTATTTGATCCGCATGCAAACGAGTACTGGATTCCGGTCCGTCGGTAATCTCAATAGTATGGGTATCGATAAATTTACCGAAACCGTGATACAGGTGCACACGATTACGACTATAAAATTCGGTGCGCAGCTTAACTTGCTTAGCGATAACACGCTCAGCCGTTTTCAACACTCTAGGGAAGCTAAACCATCGGGGTTCGCCAATATCACGAAACATGGGATTGGTATTGTAAGAGATAATCTGCTTAACAGAATGCCTTAACGCTTTAGATGGAATCGTACCCCAATGCGTACAATTACCACCAACCATAGGGGCCTTTTCAACCACAGCCACCTTTTTACCTTTTTTGGCTGCATTCATAGCAGCCCCTTCTCCGGACGGACCGGTACCCAGCACAATCACATCGTAATGATAGTCAGCCATGGTTTGAAACTCCTTATACTCTTTCGAGTTTAGCTCGCATCATATCCCAGCGCGCTACTTTTATTGTTTTTAGACTTTTTCACTTCGGTTTCACATATAGTCTGGTCGCCGCCACACACATCACAGGCAGACTCCATACCCACTGCACTCATGCCACCACAAGAACCGGTGATAGGTTTGCGCCCTATTATCAGGCCTACAGCCATTAATACGATAAATGTCAGCATAAATGTAAAGACAATTAGAAACGTGCCCATGAAACTACCTCGCTTATGGATTAACCCAGCGTTCAAATGCTGGGGTTAAATGTTCGATAAAACCATTTTCGGTGCGCATAATAAAATAACCGCGAATATTTTCTTGCCTGGCAAAAGTGACCGCTTTTTCTTCGCCCATTACCAGCATAGCAGTTGCTAACGCATCAGCTCGGGCGCAACTCTCATCAATTATGGTGACAGAGGCCAACTGGTGTTTTACGGGCTTAGCGGTAAATGGATCAATACTATGACTATAACGTTGACCATTTTCTTCAAAATAATTTCGATAATCCCCAGACGTAGCCATAGCAACATCCTGTAAAGCGAGTACTTTTTGAACCCGGCGTTCATGGATATCAGGGGCCTCTACCGCAACTTTCCAAGCTTGATTACCTGGCTTTTGTCCTTTAACACGTATCTCACCGCCTATTTCAACCAAATAAGAGGTTATATTTAGCTCTTCTAATAATTGTGCAACTTGATCCACTGCAAAACCCTTTGCGATAGCTGACAGATCTAAATAGCGCTGACGTTGCTTTGATAAAGCTAAATCCACAAGCTTAATTGACTCAAGCCCTATTTTGCCACGCGCACGCTCTATCTGTTTGGCACTGGGCACCTGCAAAGATTTTTCGTCCGGCCCGAATCCCCAAAGGTTCACTAGTGGCCCCACTGAAATATCAAAATACCCGTGAGTTAAACGATTAAGTGACAAAGATAAATCGATCACTTGGGCAAATTGCGGACTAATTGATTGGGTGTATGGCGCAGAGGCCGAATTAAAAAGGCTTAATTCGCTATCCTCTTGATACGTGGACATTTGCGCATTAATACGTATTAAAAGCTGTTTAATTTTTTCCTGAACCGTACTAGGCGTTACATTTTCAGTTTCTGGCCATAATACAGAGTAGCCAGTACCCATAGTGCGACCTTGAATTTTTTCAATTTCATCACTTGAGAATGTACAGGCACTCAGGAATAAACACTGAGTAAGCAATAGTAGTAATACTAACTTCATGAATCCACCTTGAAATAAGGGCGGATATTATAACCAAATTGCCATGGGAGCTCTATCAAAAGACACTATTTTAGCCATCCAAAATCAATAATGACCCCTAATGGCAAAATTTATAAATAAAATCTCCTAGCGATTAACTAGGAACCAATAAAGTATGTAGTTTATGCTCACCTCGAGCCGTTAGTTGCCAATAATTACGTAACCCTCCATTTTGACTGGCAACATTTTCAATGACCCCCGCCCCTTTCAAATAAGCCTTTAAGCGCTGAAAGGCAATTTCGTTACAACGCACATCAGCCAAAGCATGAGAATCGATAACTTTCTCTAAAAATGATTGCTGGTACTCGCTCGCTACAAAATCTTCCAAGACGCCGCGCATGCGATCCTCCGTTACAGGAGAAGTCATAAGGGTGGCTATATTAAAAAACGTTACCTCCCAAGACAGCGAGACCTCAACCCCAATTTCGTGGCAATTACCATGGGCAAATACTTTGCCGCTAAACCGCATGGGGTAACTTTCCATATCGAACAAGGTATCTGTAATAACATCCTGCATAGCTGGCTCGGCCGAGTGGCCACCACTACTTGTCAGTAGTTTTAAATGAGGTTTTAGATGATCGCGAAGCACTTGACGGGCAATGAGCAACAGATCTTCCTTGCTGTTCCAGTATTTAAAAATGCCCGACATCATCAAACGATGCAAAGACTTAAGCCTTTGAATGGCCTGATCTGAAAGGGACTTCAATTCAGCATTTTTTAAAAGCGCAACAATAGGTTTTTGCTTGCTGCGTGCATATACCGCTTCACGATGAATAAAGCTTTCACCCGAATCAGAGATGCCGCCGTAGCTATCCCCCACCAATACAATGTAAATATCACATTCGTCGATTACAGAGCGTACTAACGGCCAGTCGTAATCACCTGAGTCAGTGCGGTAATAGCTTTGCACAGGCAAACCACCCAACTGCAAAACCACTCTATTTAAGGTGTACAGGTACTCACCCGTGTCTTTAGGGTCGGCGCTTATATAAACCAGTGGCCGCTTATTCTCAATCATTCCTTTATATCTTCTTTCCAATGCAAGCCAATGTCTTTGGCCAGTAATTTAAACCCAGGCCAGTAATTTGGCCATATACAATAATATGCTGATGCTAAGTGCTGAAAACAATGTACTTAAAACAATAATATTTGAAGCCAGAGTATGATTGCCACCCAGTGCATGCACCATTACAAAACTGGCCGCGGCTGTGGGACTGGCAAACATGAATAAAATACAGCCTAGCTCAACGCCTCTAAAACCCATAAACCAAGCAGGTATAACGGCAAGCAGTGGCACTATAATAAGCTTAGCAAATACAGCCCAAGAGGCCACAACACTGCTCCCCTTGAGAGCACTTAAACTTAAGGAACCGCCAATGGCGATCAATGCCAAAGGTAACGTCATGTTGGCCAAATAAGTGCCTGTATCATACAACACTTTAGGCAGTTTGAAATCCAGCTGTATGGCGACAAACCCGAGGGCAATGGCAATAATAAGCGGATTTTTCAAGATATCCGTTAGCGTCTTCCCCATAGGAACCGCTTGCTGACCCTTTAAACTGGAATTTAACGCATAAACAGACAATATATTATATACAGGGGTGACCACTGCAAGAATAACTGCCCCTATCGCCAAACCGTCTTGACCAAATTCTTTTGCGCATAGTGCAAAACCGATTATACCCAAATTACTGCGAAACGCGCCTTGAACGACGACACCGCGATCTACCAAAGGAACTCTGAAATGTGCCACCCACCAAAACAAAATAAAACTACCGATGGCCGCAGTAACACAATAAAGCACTAAGGGTAACTGACTCCAAAGGCTCACTTGGTTCTGCAAAATTGAAAGGAATATTAACGTAGGCAAGCACACCTTAAAAACCAATGCAGAAGCACTGGCCACAAACGCGTCATCTATAATACCGCGCCTTTTTAAAACAAAACCCAGCAACACAATTACAAATACTGGACTCGTCACCGCCAGGCAATATGCTAGGGCATCCCAATATCCCACGCGCGCTCCTACTATAATCCTGCCCGTTGCTTATTTTAGCAATTATAGCCAAATAACAACTAGGTATGTTAAGAATGGCCATACTAACACTTTTAGCGGATTCAAACCTGTACAATAAATAATCAATAGCATTTACTGCGAGCTATGCTAAAATGCCGCCGCTTATAGGAAGGTACTCAGTTTATGTCGCGCAGAAAAAAGTCACGCTCTTTAAAGAACAACCATAGCGGGTTAAAAACCGGCAGCAAAGAGCGCATGAAGATTGAAAGCAAGCAGCGTAAAGCGGCTAAAAAAGAAGCCAATCCTCGTAAAGTTAATCGTCAGCGCTCAGTGTACCAGCAGCAGTTGGATAAAAGTGGTCAAGTTGAATCTCAACACGTAGACCCTAAAGTTCCAACAGCTATTCAAGCTGCAATTAAAAAAGCTTTGCCTACAAGCCAAGATAGCGCCCCCAGCCCTGTTAAAGCGGTTAAGCGCCCAACACCGAAGCAAGTACCGGCTCCTGCACCACAAGTAACTGAGACACCAGTAAGCGAAGATCCTTGGGACTTACTTGAGACTCCTCAGAACAAAGATATCTTCTAAACATGCAGCAGGACACATTGCAGTGCGTGACAGGCCAGTTTACGCTTTTGCGCCCTGGTACTAATGATCACCAGGCCTTACGAGCCTGGGATGCTAGTGACGAATATCTAATCAACCTTGTCACCCAAAGACACCCTTTAGCAAAAATCACTTTAATTAATGACCAATTTGGCGCTCTAGGTGTAGCTTTAAGCAAACAAGTCAGCTGCTGGGTAAGCGACTCTTATTGCGCATCTGAAGCTCTAAATTTAAACCTTCAAAAAAACAGTGTAAATCCCTTACAGCAATTCTCACCACTGAGTAATTGGCCCAGTGAAGGCAATATAGCCGTTATAAAGCTGCCCAAAAACTTAAGTTATTTGCATTATTTAATTGAGAAATGCCAGCAGGCAAACATTACCACCCTGCTTATTGCAGGCATGATGAAACACCTGCCTAAAAACATCTTAGATTATTTACAGAAATTCGGCTCCGTTAAACGCCACCCCTTTGTAAAAAAGTCGACTATTTATGAGTTACAACTTGAGCAAGTTGCACCATCGAAATACCCTAAAGTTAATCAGTTTTCGGGCATTGAATTGGTTAGTCACGCCAACGTTTTTGGCCGCGACAAACTAGACCCTGGGGCTGATTTTTTTTTACAGCACCTCAATAAGTTACCAAAAGCACATTCTGTGGCTGACCTCTGCTGTGGGTCTGGCATCCTCGGCTTAAAGTATGCCCAAGATCATAAAGGCTCTAGCTTAGATTTCTATGATGAGTCGTTTATGGCTGTTGAGAGCGCCCGCCTTTCTTGGCAAGCCAACAAACTACCCGAAAACGCACACTTTTACTGGGATGATGGAATCACCAATACGTCAAAGGCGAATTACGACCTCATTCTGTGCAACCCTCCTTTTCACGAACAATTTACTGTGGGCGACCATATTGCAAAGCGCTTATTTAAAGATGCACAGCAAAGCCTTAACCCAAATGGTCGCATTATTGTGGTGGGGAATCGGCATTTGGGTTATCACAAAACACTGACTAAATACTTCAAAAACGTAGAACAAATTGCCGCCGACAGTAAATTCATACTGCTTGCCGCATATGCTTAACTACCACATCCCAACTCAGTTAAAATCAGTTGAAATTGAAGTAAAACGAAGTCGCTTCATTGCGTACGCACAACACATACAAGGCATAGTTGACGCCAAACTTTTTATCCAGTCCCTAAAAGATAAATATCCAGATGCCCGCCACCACTGCCATGCATTTATTGGCGGCGCCCCCAACAACAGTAACCTCTATGGATTTAGTGATGACGGCGAACCTAGCGGCACAGCCGGCATGCCCATATTTACGCATTTAAAACACAGCGGTCTGGGGGAAGTTATTATTGTGATTGTGCGATATTTTGGGGGAACAAAGCTGGGAACGGGTGGGCTTGCCAGAGCTTATGGCGATGCAGCCAAACAAATATTACAAAAAATAAACACTCAAGAATTCATCGCCATGGAGGAAGTATACTTAACCATGTCGTTTGCCCTTGAGGCACAGGTTAGAAAAGAGTTACGGGTGATTGGCGGGAGCGTGAAAGAAGTATCATACGGTCACAAGGTCCATATTACAGCCGAGAAACCCATTCAGAATCCATTGAGCCTACCCTACTCGGTGGAAGTCTCTCCAGAGTCGACTATATAACGGGATATATGACGATAGCCGTCCTGCACCATACCACTAAAGCCCATAAAAACCTCAAACTCCTGTTGAGATACACGCCTAATGCTTTGTATTTTCGCAGCCGTTTCCAGTTGCACCCTCTCACCGCCAGAGAAACCCAACTCCAATGTTAACAGCAGGCTCTGAAACCTAGGCTGCCCTTCGGTATGATCCTTACTATGCAACTGAGCAATGTGCACGTCAGAGCACACAGCACAGACCCCTCTCGGGGAGATTTGACTGCCCAACAGATCAAACACCTGACTTCCGTCCTCAGTCATGGCATCAACTCTTAAATACTGCTGCGTTACTAAATTCTCTTTGGCCTTCATAATCACTGACTTTTATTAATCCCACTTTAGATAGTACCTAGTACAGTAATAACCCAAATAGACTAATAATCAACCAATAGATGGAGTTCTTAACAAATTTGCTACATAGTTGGCATACTTATTACTTAGTTATACAGAAACGTTCATCTATATTTACTGTGCAACCACCACCCCACGCATTAAAGCCTTACTCTAGCAACGCACTAACCAGAACCACTCTACACTCTTAGCCCTTATCTATTTAACAACTAATACAAGAACAACTAAAACAAAAAAGGCCCATAAAACAAAGTTTTATGGGCCTTTTTAATACTTTGCAACGATTAGCCAAAGTCATCTAACATGATATTTTCAGGCTCAACGCCTAAATCTAATAACATATTAGTTACCGCTTGGTTCATGATTGGAGGACCACACATATAGAACTCACAATCTTCAGGTGCAGGGTGTTTACTTAAGTATTCCGCAAGCAATACATTATGTATAAACCCAGTCATGCCTTCCCAATTATCTTCTGGCTGAGGGTCTGACATAGCTACATTCCAGCTAAAGTTATCAAACTCAGCGGCTAAAGCATCATATTCATCCTGATAAAAGAGCTCACGTAAAGAGCGAGCACCATACCAGAAGCTTATCTTACGAGAAGACTTCAAGCGCTTAAGCTGATCAAAGATATGTGAACGCATTGGCGCCATTCCGGCACCACCACCAATAAATACCATTTCGGCATCAGTGTCCTTGGCAAAGAACTCACCAAATGGACCGTAAACCGTCACCTTGTCTCCTGGCTTCATATCAAACACATAGGATGACATGATACCTGGATTTATACCTTCGCTGCGCGGAGGCGGTGTGGCAATACGAATATTAAACTTAACAACACCCTGCTCTTCAGGGTAGTTCGCCATTGAATATGCACGTATCACGGTTTCTTTATTTACCGCTTTAAGGTCAAAGAACTTAAAGTGCTTCCAGTCGCCGCGATATTCTTCTTCTATATCAAACGATGAAAAGTCAATTTCATATGGAGGGCATTCTAACTGCACATAACCGCCTGCTCGGAAATCAACACTCTCCCCTTCAGGCAACTTAAGCGTTAGCTCTTTGATAAACGTGGCAACATTTGGGTTAGATTCAACCGTACATTCCCATTTCTTAACACCAAAGACTTCGTCTTCAACTTGAATTTTCATGTCCTGCTTAACAGGTACCTGACAAGACAATCTCCAGCCATCACGAGCATCACCCTTAGTGAAGTGAGACTCTTCAGTAGGCAGCATTGAGCCGCCCCCATCAAACACCTGACACTTACACTGAGCACATGTACCACCGCCGCCACAGGCAGACGATAAAAACACACCGTTACTGGCAAGGGTTTGCAATAGCTTATCACCTGCCGGCGCGGTAATGCTTTTTGCAGGATCACCATTAATTTCAATGGTCACATCGCCACTGCTCACTAGTTGTGCACGAGCACTTAATATAATCGCTACTAGGGTCAGAACCATGCCGGTAAACATGACAACACCTAGGATAATTTCTGTATATTCAGCCATTTTTTGTCATGTCCTTATAGTGATACGCCAGAGAATGACATAAAGCCCAAAGACATCAGTCCCACCGTCATAAAGGTGATTCCTAATCCTTGAAGGCCTTTAGGCACATCGCTATATTTAAGTTTTTCACGGATACCTGCTAATGCTGCGATGGCTAACGCCCAACCTACACCAGCACCAATGCCATATACCACGGATTCACCAAACTGATAATCACGCTCCACCATAAATAATGATGCACCCATGATCGCACAGTTCACGGTAATCAACGGCAAGAACACACCCAGCGCGCTGTACAGCGCTGGCACATATTTATCGAGTACCATTTCTAGAATCTGAACCATCGCAGCAATTACACCAATGTAGCTCAGTAATCCCAAGAAACTTAGATCAACATTTGGGTAACCTGCCCATGTAAGTGCACCTTCTTTAAGTAGATATACATAAATAAGATTGTTTACCGGTACGGTAATAGCCTGCACTACGATTACCGCAATACCAAGGCCAATGGCGGTTTCAACTTTTTTGGAAATCGCCAAAAAAGTACACATGCCCAAGAAAAAAGCCAAAGCCATGTTTTCAATAAATACGGCTTTCACAAACAGAGAAATATAATGTTCCATTAGTGAACTCCTGACGTTTCAGTATTGGGCGAAATAACAAAATCCGCTTTTTCAACTTGCGCAGGGATTAAGGTACGAGACAACCAAATAAACAAACCAATTAAGAAAAAGGCACTTGGTGGCAGTAACAATAAACCGTTGCTGTAATACCAGCCGCCATTTGTCACTAAAGGAAGAACCTCTAAGCCAAACAATGAACCCGAACCTAGCAGTTCACGAATAACGGCAACAAATATCAATACCACGCTGTAACCCAAACCATTACCAATACCATCTAAAAAGCTAAGGCCTGGAGGGTTTTTCATGGCGAATGCTTCTGCACGCCCCATTACAATACAGTTAGTAATAATCAGACCAACAAATACTGATAGCTGCTTGCTCACATCGTAAGCATAAGCCTTTAGTATCTGATCAACCACGATAACCAAAGAGGCTATGATGGTCATCTGAACAATAATACGAATATTTCCAGGAATATGATTACGAATTAGTGCAATCGCAAAGTTTGAACAAGCCGTTACCGCGGTTAGTGCGATACACATAACCAAGGTTACATTCAGGCTAGTCGTTACAGCTAAAGCCGAACACACACCCAAAATTTGAATAGCAATTGGATTATTTGTCAGCAGAGGCTGGGTTAATACTTCTTTAATAGATGACATACTAAACTCCCTGCCCTTTCAAAGTTGCCAAGAAACCCGCAAAACCTTTATTACCCAACCAAAAACGCATTAGGTTTTTTACACCGTTACTGGTTAAGGTTGCACCGGACAAACCATCTACTTGGTTAATCTCTTTGTCATTACCGGCAATCACTTTGCCTTTCACAACATCAATGGCAACAGAGCCAGCCGCATCATGAATTTTTTTACCAACCCACAAAGCTTTCCAAGAAGGGTTATCTATTTCTCCGCCAAGCCCAGGTGTTTCACCGTGAGCGTAGAAACCAAGACCTGCGATTGTTTCAGCATCACCTTCAAGCGCTACAAAACCATATAAGGTGGACCACAATCCATAACCATGGATTGGCAAGATAATACGATCTACAGAACCTTCTTTTTCAACCACAAAAATAGCCGCAAACTTCTCTAAGCGCTTAATGCTCGCCGGATCTTGTTTGCCAGGTAATGCAGCACTGTAGTTTACATCTTTAGACAAACGTCGCTGATTAAAGGTTTCAAGTGGGTAGCCTGCAGCTTCCAACTTATTCAGTTCAGTTTCAGTTGCGTAGTCGCCCGTCTCTAAATTTACGATTCGGGTTGTTACACGCTTAAACTGCTCTTCGATCGTTTTATCAGGCTGCAATAAACCCGCTGCGGCCAAAATATTTTTACGCTTATCTTCAAGCTTGTTTTTAAGTTGCATTGGCTTTAAAGAAACCGCTGCACCCGACACAATAATTGAGCACACAAGGCACAACAATACCGCGACCAAAATGGTTTTTTGAATACTATCGTTATTAGCTGACATTACGGGCAACCCTCCGTTTAATATTTGCTTGCACTACAAAGTGATCGATTAAAGGTGCAAATAGGTTTGCAAATAAAATCGCTAACATCATGCCCTCAGGGAAGGCTGGGTTAATCACTCGAATCATTACGACCATCAAGCCAATTAAAGCACCAAAGTAGAATTTACCTTTATTGGTCATAGACGCGGATACCGGATCGGTCGCCATGAATATCATACCAAAAGCAAAACCACCCACTACTAAGTGCCAATACCAAGGCATAGCAAACATAGCGTTAGTGTCAGAACCAACAAAGTTAAGTAATAAGCTCAAAGAGACCATGCCTATCATAACCCCGGCAACAATACGCCAAGACGCAATGCCCATGAACATCAATACCGCACCGCCAAGGAAAATCGCGATGGTACTGGTTTCACCAATAGAGCCAGGGATCGTTCCGGCAAACGCATCAAACCACGTCACACCAAATGCCAGTACAGATTCAATGCCACCTGTTGCCGCCAAACCTAATGGAGTAGCACCAGAGAACCCGTCAACAGCAGTCCAAACCGCATCGCCAGAAATCTGTGCAGGGTAAGCAAAGAATAAAAACGCTCGGCCCGCTAACGCTGGGTTAAGAAAGTTTTTACCGGTACCACCAAATATTTCTTTGCCTATTACGATGCCAAAGCTAATGCCCAATGCCACTTGCCACAATGGAATATCAGGTGGGCAGATTAGTGCAAACAAAATGGAGGTAACAAAGAAACCTTCGTTCACTTCATGGCCGCGTACAGATGCAAATAACACCTCCCAAAAGCCACCAACTACAAAGGTCACAGCATAAATAGGTAGGAAGTAACTGGCACCAAATATAAGGTTATCCCAGATGCTTGCAGAGTTATGCCCCGCTAACATTGAAATGATGCTGCCATGCCAATCATTAACTGAAGTGACACCCATCACGTCCATTGCCGTATTAGCCTGAAACCCTAAGTTCCACATGCCAAAAAACATAGCAGGAAAAGCACACAACCATACAGTAATCATAATGCGCTTAAGGTCTATGCCATCGCGTACATGAGCACTGTTATTAGTAACAGATGGTGGAGAATACAAGCCGGTATCAATCGCTTCATAAAGCGGGTAAAGCTTTTCCAACTTCCCCCCTTTTATGAAATGAGGCTCTAAACTTTCGATATATGATTTTAAGCCCATGATTATGCCTCTTTCTCTATACGTTCTAGATTATTACGTAAGATTGGGCCGTATTCATATTTGCCGGGGCAAACATAAGTACATAACGCCAAATCTTCTTCATCCAACTCTAAAACGCCCAATTTAATGGCCACATCCATATCCTCTACAATTAAAGCACGCAGCAATTGTGTAGGAAGAACATCCAATGGCATTATTTTTTCGTAACCACCTAGTGGCACCATTGCTCGTTCACTACCGTTAGTCGTGGTAGTAAAATCGAATAATTTTTTAGGCATTAACTTAGATAAGTAAATGCGCATCACCGAATGACGCTCTATACCTGGAGAGAAATAATGCAGGAATTTACGGTCACGGCCTTCTTCAAGCACTGAAACCTGATTATTAAAACGACCTAAATATGCGGTAGTGCCCGTGGCGGTTCGGCCACCTAGAACAGAACCTGAAATAACACGATTTTCACCGGACTTAAGTTCGTTTTCAGTTAGCTCACTCAAGTCAGCGCCTACAAAGGTAGATACCAGACGAGGATTTTCCACTTGAGGGCCAGCTATTGACACAACTCGCTCTGAATGAACCTTACCGGTAGTAAAAAGCTGACCAAATGCAATGACATCTTGGTAACCCACATGCCAAACAACTTTTGATTCACTTACTGGGTCCAAGAAATGAATCTGAGTGCCTACTAAGCCTGCAGGGTGAGGCCCACTCACGTCAACAGCCTGTACGCCGGCAACAGGAATGTCACTATTAGGTACACGACTTACAAATACATTATCACTCAAACACCCTAATACAGCCAAACCATTAGCAAATGCTTCTTTGTTTTCAGCAATCACCACGACAGGGTCCGCCGCTAAAGGCTGAGTATCTAAAGCAGAAACAAAAATGGAGCTAGGTTTAGTGCCTGGAGCAGGTACTTTTGAAAACGGACGTGTTCGAATAGCCGTCCAAGCACCAGATTCAATTAATTGGTCTTGTACTTGCTCACGGGATAATGAAGAAAGCTCAGTAGCCGCGAATGATTTAAACTCAACAGACTCATCACCTTGCACCTCAATCACTATGGATTCAAATACACGACGCGCCCCACGGTTTATTTCTTTAACCACCCCGGATGCCGGAGAGGTATAAATAACACCTTCGGTTTTTTTATCGCCAAAGAGCGCCTGCCCTTTTTTAACTTTATCACCCACCTGAACTAACATGGTGGGTTTCATTCCATTAAAGTCAGAACCTACCAATGCTACTTTGGAAACCCCATTACCTTTGGTAATGCTTTGCTTGGGTTTTCCAGAGATGGGTAGATCAAGACCTTTTTTAATTTTGATCATATGCTTGCCTAATCACAGTTCAAAAAATTCTTAACGCTTGCGTATTAATTACGGCGCGTTTTTGCTTATTTTTCAGACAGTTACAAAAATTTTACAACTGTCCTTATAAAATCTGGGCGGTAGTATAGACACACCATCTTTAGGTGGCTAGCTCTAACTACATATCTACCCCTATGTATCAAAAATAAGTATAGACAGAACTTTAATTACTGCCTATTTTTTGATCGCAAGGATAAAAAAACACCCCATTAGGAGTAGTTTTATATTGTTTGGCGATTTACAACCAATACATATAGCCACAATATTACCTATAATCCAAAGAACCCGTCTTTTACAAGACATAAAAAAAGCCGCTTAAAAGCGGCTTTTTTTATTATTTAACCAGTGGGTACACTGGGTAATCAACACCACATAATTGCTCTGCGATGCGAACCACCTGACAGCTATAACCGTATTCGTTATCGTACCAAACATAAACATTCACACGATTATCACTTACGATCGTCGCTTCACCATCAACAATACCCGCACAGCGATTACCAACAAAGTCGCTGGAAACCACTTCAGGGCTTTTTACATAATCAATTTGCTTGTGCAAAGCCGAATGTAAAGAAGCATCGCGCAAGAAAGAGTTTAAATCATCCTTCTCAACACTCTTCTTCAATGTTAACGACAAAATAGCCATGGAGACATTAGGTGTCGGTACGCGAATGGCATTACCAGTCAACTTACCCGCCAATTCAGGTAACGCTTTAGCAACCGCTTTAGCAGCACCTGTTTCAGTGATAACCATGTTTAAAGCCGCCGCACGACCACGACGATCACCAGCATGATAGTTATCAATTAGGTTTTGATCGTTTGTATAAGAATGAACCGTTTCAACGTGCCCACACTCTACACCGTATTCATCATTCAACGCTTTAAGAACAGGGGTAATAGCATTGGTAGTACAAGATGCGGCAGAGATAATAGTATCACTGTCTTTAATATCACCCTGATTCACGCCGTATACGATATTCTTTAAGTCGCCTTTGCCAGGCGCCGTTAACAATACACGGGCGATACCTTCACAATTTGCATGCTGACTAAGACCATCTTCATCACGCCAAACACCCGTATTGTCGATTAAAAGCGCATCTTTAATACCGTATTGTGTGTAATCAATTTCGCTAGGGTTATTGGCGTAAATGATTTTAATGTAGGTGCCGTTGGCGATTAAGGCGTTATTCTCTTCATCAACCTGGATAGTACCCTTGAATGAGCCGTGAATAGAGTCACGACGCAGCAAGCTTGCACGCTTAACAAGGTCATCGCCCTTAGCCTTACGAACCACGATGGCACGCAAGCGCATACCCTGGCCGCCACCCGCTTTCTCAATCATTATGCGTGCTAACAAACGACCAATACGACCAAAACCGTAAAGCACTACGTCTTCGCCCGTTTTACAGTCTGGCGTACTTTTTATAAGATCTTTAAGCTGCTCTTCAATGAAGTCTTTTAAAGACGCGCCATTGGCTTGCGTAGTAAATCTAACCGCCAATTTACCAATATCGATATGGCAGCATGTTAAACCAAGATCACTGATAATTTTCAAGATAGGAAATGTTTCTTGAACAGACAATTCCTGACTTTCAACTCGACGTACAAATCGGTGAGCTTTAAGAATATCAATCACTGAACGATTAATGATAGCGCGGCCATATACCGACAATACAACGCTGTTCTTACGGTAAAGACTACCGATCAAAGGGATCATGGATTCGGCGGTTTCTTCGCGCGCTTTCCATTCATTCAAGCTGGCATCACATACATCTTGACTCACAGGCCACTTCCTCAATTTATAACGCTAAAAATTTGGGCGATATTATGCCTTTAAAGCGCCCCAAGCTCAATGAAGCATTCTCAATCAGCCCTTTGTGGGTAAGAAATACTGGTTTGTGTACCCATAAAACTAATGCCAGCACCCAGCTTTTCTGTCGCTCATGCTCAAACTGACCAACATTTAAAGTATTCGGTCCCGACTAACCATCACCATGCTTAACAGGCAACGAAGCTTGGCGTACACTAGCTCTCCTTTAATTTACAAGAAATAAGGCAGCACATGGCGGCAGGGACAGTTATTCCCAAGAAGGCGGGAGATATTATTAATTGGGGCCACGTTGAAGGCTCTCTTCTCGCACACAGTATCGCTCAAGCAGCTCAGCAATATTCTGGTTTAACACTGGTTGTCGCCAACTCAGGTGCGCACAGTCTTAGCCTAAGCGAAGAGCTACGCTATTTCTTTGATGGCAAAGTTTTTAACCTGCCCGACTGGGAAACACTGCCTTACGATTATTTCTCCCCCCACCAAGATATTATTTCTGAGCGCTTAAGCACCTTAGTAAAGTTACCACAGGCCAAAAACAGCATTCTTGTCATACCGGCCATGGCCTTACAATTACGTCTCCCCCCAAGCACCTATATTTTAGGCCACAGCTTTAGCATAAAAGTTGGCGAGACTCTTAATTTGGAGCAACTAAAAGGCAATCTTATTTCATCGGGTTACCAGGCAGTGGATAGCGTATTTGAACACGGTGAGTTTTGTGTACGCGGCGCTATTTTAGATATCTACCCAATGGGCAGCGACCAGCCATTTCGCTTGGAACTTTTTGATGACGAAGTAGAAACCATTCGCTGGTTTAATCCAGAAAACCAACGATCAACCGAAAGCGTCAATGAAATTGAATTATTACCCGCCAAAGAAGTGCCCCTGGATAAAAATGGCATCCGTTGCTTTAAACAACGCTGGTTTGACTTCTTTGATACTGATCCAAAACAATCACCACTATACATGGATGTCACCAAACAAATTCCACCCGGTGGCATAGAGTACTACCTGCCTTTATTCTTTGAAGAAACCGCCACTTTATTTGATTATTTACCAAAAGATTGCCAAATTATATTTGATGAGAATTTAGAAAAAAGCCTTCAACAAAACTGGCGCGACATTGAAAGTCGTTACGAAGATCGCCGTCACGACCTACGCCATCCAGTACTACCACCCAAAGAGCTGTATCTAAACGACAATGAAAGTTTTGCCCACTTCAAAACCTTTGGTCGCATTAAAGTCCACAAACAAGCGCTAGCCGAACAAGCCGGTCGCTACAACTTTACGCAACCTGAACTTCCTAATTTGCAAATCGAGCACAAACAAGAACAGCCTCTTGCCAAACTTGAAAACTTTTTAATGGAAAATGCCTCTCCAGTTATTTTTTGTGCTGAAAGTGCTGGCCGTCGTGAAGCTTTGTTAGAGCTATTGCAACGCATTGGGGTTACGCCCCACATCATTGATGATTGGCTAGACATTAACGACACCCAGTTCGACCACGCCATCACCACCGCACCACTTGAACACAGCTTTTACGACTCCCAAAATGATACATGGATCATCAGTGAAAACGCCCTTTTTGGCGAGCGCATCAAACAGCAACGCCGCCAGAAAAAAGAAAAAGATCAAAGCGAAAATGTTATTCGCAACCTTACCGAGCTTACGTTAGGTGCCGCTGTAGTTCACATTGATCATGGTGTGGGCCGTTATCGCGGCATGCAAACCATAGAGATTGACAAAGAGACCTCCGAGTTTGTGATGCTCGAATATGCGGAAGAAGCAAAGCTGTACGTACCTGTAGCCTCATTGCATTTAATTAGCCGTTACAGTGGCAGCGATACCGACATGGCTCCACTGCATCGCTTGGGTACTGAAAAATGGTCACTGCAACGCCGTAAAGCCTTAGAAAAAATTCGTGATACCGCAGCTGAATTATTAGACGTATACGCCAAGCGAGAAGCAAAACCCGGCTTTAGTTTTAAATTCCCACGGGAAAATTACGAAATCTTTGCCGCTGACTTTCCGTTTGAAGAAACTCCCGATCAAAAAACCAGTATCAATGCCGTTATCTCCGACATGATGAAACCCCGCGCCATGGACCGCTTAGTCTGTGGTGACGTAGGCTTTGGTAAAACAGAGGTGGCATTGCGTGCCGCATTTATGGCAGTTCAAAATGGGCGTCAAGTTGCTGTTTTAGTGCCCACCACCCTACTTGCCCAACAACATTTTGAAACCTTTCGTGACCGATTTGCCGATTGGCCCATAAAAATTGAAAGCCTGTCGCGCTTTAAAACGGGCCAAGCCAAAACCAAAGCAATACAAGCACTTGAAGATGGCACAGCCGACATTGTAGTAGGCACCCATAAATTGCTGCAGCCCGATGTGAAATTCAAAAACCTAGGCCTACTTGTCATCGATGAAGAGCATCGTTTTGGTGTACAGCAAAAAGAGCGGGTTAAAGCCTTGCGAGCAGACATTGACATCCTCACTATGACCGCCACCCCCATACCCAGAACATTAAATATGGCTATGTCCGGGGTCAGGGATTTATCTATTATTGCAACGCCACCCGCCAGACGGTTAGCGGTTAAAACCTTTAATAAAATATGGGATGAACATTTAATCAAAGAAGCCGTATTACGAGAGATATTACGTGGTGGGCAGGTTTATTATTTACACAACGAAGTTAAAAGCATAGAAAAGACCGCCGAAACTTTACGAGCACTTATTCCTGATGCCCGTGTCGGGGTGGCCCACGGACAAATGTCTGAGCGCCAACTTGAATCGGTTATGAGTGATTTTTATCACAAACGTTTCAATGTACTACTGTGTACCACCATCATTGAGACCGGTATTGATGTACCCAACGCCAATACCATTATTATTGAACGTGCCGATAAATTTGGTCTCGCTCAATTACACCAACTTAGAGGCCGCGTAGGCCGAAGCCATCACCAAGCTTATGCGTACCTACTGTCCCCTGTTGAGAAAAAAGTCAGTAAAGATGCCGAAAAACGTCTAGATGCCATTAGTAACGCTCAAAACCTAGGGGCAGGTTTCATGCTGGCCACACACGATTTAGAGATTCGTGGCGCGGGTGAATTACTGGGTGAAGAACAAAGTGGGCAAATTCATAATATGGGCTTTAGCCTATACATGGATTTACTTGACCGAGCCGTTGCTGCCATTAAAGCCGGTAAAGAAATCAATATAGACACCCCAATAGACAACATTGCCGAAATTAATTTACGCATACCCGCGTTAATTCCTGAGGATTATTTACCCGATGTTCACAGCCGCCTGATTTTATATAAACGCATTAGTAGCGCCAAAGACAAAGGTGAGTTAAGAGACTTACAAGTGGAAATGATTGACCGTTTTGGGCTTTTAACCAAAGAAGTTAAGTTTTTATTTAGAGTCACTGAGCTTAAATTTAGATTGGGTGACATGGGCATTGTTAAACTGGATGCAGGCGAAAAACAAGGCCGCATTGAGTTTGGTGCCACCACCAAAGTGGATCCTTATACTATGGTGCGCTTAGTACAAACCAAACCTGCCAGCTACAAACTAGAAGGCGCTAACGCCTTAAAGTTTATTTTTGATATGCCCGATGCGGAATCGCGCTTTAAAACCATTGATAATGTATTGGCAATATTGTCAGTGCCAGGAAATTTATGAAAACCTTTACTATTTTAAGCCTGTTAATAGGCCACCTTTTTTTAGCCAGCCCGTCCTACAGTGAAGAGAGGGTGAAAAAATCCCGCTGGTACCAAGTGAATCTGACCTTTTTCCAACAAAAGCCAGACTCCAGCCTAAATGAAGCTTTTGCATTTGAAGAGCTAGAGCTAAAAATGTCTGACGCCCTAAAGCTTCACACAGACACTCAATTCACAATCGCCAGTTCCGGTATGAATGCGGTTATGGCGTTACACCATGAAAATAGCAACGGAAAAGCCTTTATTGAACAAGATATCAGCGCAGATTGGGGCTCTATCATTAATAAACTAGACCCTGTCAATCAACCCATATTACACAATGTTCAATGGGTACAGCCGGTTTACGGAGAGCAACACAGTATTCCCGTATATTTTGAAAGCTCTAGCCAAGCCCTAGGACAGCCAAAATTAAAAGGGGTCATTGAATTACACGTATCAAGATACCTACACAGTAATATTCAACTTCAATATATCCCGAAACAAGCACGCAGCCTAAATGAAACTATTAGCCTTCAACAAAGACGCCGTATGCGCAGTAAAGAAATCCATTACTTAGACCACCCTTATGTGGCCGCCCTTATACGTATTATTCCGGTTG
Source organism: Bermanella sp. (assembly GCA_029938135.1). Taxonomy (GTDB): domain Bacteria; phylum Pseudomonadota; class Gammaproteobacteria; order Pseudomonadales; family Oceanobacteraceae; genus Bermanella. The sequence goes on from JAPYOO010000001.1 coordinate 51,364, forward strand.
AGCACCCTTTAGATGAAACAATTGAAGAGGATGCGCTCGAGACGCAACCTCAATCTGTATTGAATGAAAGAATTTAGAATTCATAAAACATTACAAGGAAGTAATGAACACCCATATCAACTAACATCAGCCTGACTTAAAAAGGCTGAAATAATGCGCTGCACTTTTTTTACACCTCCCTCCAGCGCCTTATAAATATCATCCATGGTAATTACAGACTCGCTTTTGCCAGCCGCCCTATTCACGACCAAAGTGAGACAAGCATAGGGGATACCTAATTCACGCGCCAAAACTGCCTCTGGCATTCCCGTCATCCCCACCACAGTACAACCGTCTCTTTCCAGTCGCAATATTTCAGCCGCCGTCTCTAATCTTGGGCCCTGAGTCGCGCCGTATACCCCCCCCATTTGCACCAACTCATCTATTTCATTGGCCGCCTTAAAAAGTGCAGCGCTTAAATGCGCATCATACGGATAGCTAAAGTCCACATGATCTAACGGCTTAAACACACCATCAAAATAAGTATCTTCACGAGCAAATGTATAATCGATAATTTGGTCCGGTATACAAATAGCTTCAGCGCCCATGGCAGGTGTAATTCCACCCACTGCGTTTACCGCGATAATGTGTGTCACACCCACTTGCTGCAACGCCAACATATTAGCCCGGTAATTAATTTTATTAGGCGGGAATTTATGGGGATGACCATGACGAGCAATAAACACCACTGGCTGCCCATGTAACGATGCAAAAATCAATGGCGCGCTGGGTGCCCCCAAGGGAGTATCAATTAACTCCTCACGCTCTATCTCAAGGCCTGGATACTGGGTTAAACCGGTGCCGCCAATTATAGCGGTCAATGTTTTAGGACGCATACACTCTCTTTAATTTTTTACGGTATCAGCTACCAATGGCCCAGGTGTTTCGAGATACACACTGTGACTTGGGAACGCTATTTCGGCATTGTGCTTCAGTATAATTTGACCCACTTCCATCAAGATATCTTGCTTGATTCGATGGAATGTTTGCCAGTGGGTAGTATGAGTAAAACAATAAATAAAGAACTCCAAGGACGAGTCCGCAAATCGATTAAAATTCACCATTAACGTCTGATCACTGTCGATATCATCATGTTCTTTCAGCATACGCTCAATATCTTTACAAATTTCTTTTACTTGAGAAAAATCGTTATAACGCACCCCAATGCTTTCATAAATACGTCGATGACTCATGCGCTGTGGATTTTCAATGCTTATTTGAGTAAAAACGGCATTAGGTACATACAATGGACGATTGTCAAAGGTACGAATTTGCGTTACTCGCCAACCTATATTTTCAACGGTACCCTCAATATTTTGATCAGGGCTGCGTATCCAGTCCCCTACTTTAAAAGGCTTGTCTAAAAACACCATCAAGCCGCCAAAAAAGTTGGCTAATAAGTCTTTTGCAGCAAACGCAATGGCTGCCCCGCCAACACCACCAAATGCTATAACGCCACTAATGGAAATACCCAGCGTTTGAAAAACCACCAAAAGCGTCAACACAACCACCGAAATACGCAGTAATTTAAAGATAATACCAATCGTGGTTTTATCGGACTTAGTTTCCACCACCCCTTTTAATATTTGATTTTCACGGATCCTTATAAGTCGCAATACAAACCAAGAAAACAGGCCCGCAAAAGGCAGTGCAACCGTATTAGAGCTTTGCGGTAAAAGGTTTAAATCAAAACGAGCCTGCAGAATACTCAATACAATTAAAATCATAGATAATAAAATGCCGTAATTAACAGGCTTCTCTAGCGCACCGATAACCGCATCATCAAATAAGTTACGAGTATGAGCCGCCTTAACTTTTAACTTATTTATTAACCCTTGCGCTAGCCCGTAAATCACTAGGCCCAATATAAATACCACCAGCGACTTTATCCACCACACATCTAGCCATTGAGAAATTTGGCTCAAATCGATCATGCTATTAACTCCAACTCACTTAAAGATTTTTTGGCCTGCAAATAACGTTTTTCCATTAAAGGATCCGATACTGGTGCCTTAGGTATATATTGAGTTAATGCCATAGGGGTGACACCTTCTTTTTCCATGCCTGCCAGTATCTCTATGGAGGCCGCACTTGAATTACAGGCCAATAAAATATCACAACCCGCGTCCATGGCCGCTTTACCACGCTGCCAAAAGTTGCCTTTCACAGCCGCTCCCGCCATAGACAAATCATCACTGACAATGCGCCCTTTATATCCCATTGATTGCCTTAAAATATCCTGCAACCAAATTCGTGAAAAACCAGCAGGTTCGTTGTCTACTTGGCTATACACCACATGGGCAGGCATCATCCAATCGATATACGGCAATATTTTTTTAAAAGGCTGCATATCTAAGGACTGAATTTTATCTAATGTACGGTCATCTACGGGGCACGCTACATGACTGTCTAAGTTCACCCAGCCGTGACCTGGAAAATGCTTACCCACGACGGCAAAGTCCATTTCTTTAAGGCCTTGTGAAAAATGCTCGGCTAACTCATTAATAACATCAGGCTCAATAGAAAACCCACGATCTCCTATGACCTGGTTACGGCCGTAATCTATATCTAATACCGGGGCGTAAGTAAGATGAATACCCACCGACATTAACTCACTGGCTAATACAACGGCGCATTGCTTGGCAGCTTTTCTAGCAGCCTCTGGTGCGGTTTTATATAACGCTCCAAGCTTGCCCATAGCTGGTACAAGCGTGAAACCGTTACGAAAACGCTGCACCCTACCACCCTCGTGATCAACCGTTATAATAAGGCTAGGGTTGATATGGGTAATTTTTTGAGTAAGGGATTTTAACTGCTCAATGCCCTCAAAATGACGGGTAAATAGAATAACCCCCCCCAAATATTTATTGGTTAGCATTTGCTCTTCAAGCGCCGTTAACTCTGGGCCTTGGATGTCTGTGATAAAAGTTGCTAGCACGGTAAGTCGCCATTCAATATTTTAATAGGGAGTAATATTTTAATGTTGAGATTATTAAGCGGTAATGGTCACAGAAGTGCTTATTGCAACCCAGTCAAACAATTCAAGCACATCGCTATTACGCATACGAATACAGCCATGACTCTTCGCTACCCCCATAGGTTCGGAATCTGGGGTGCCGTGAATATAAATATAGCGCGCCATGGAGTCTACATCACCCAAGCGGTTTAAACCCACTTGCTGTCCACATAACCATAAAATGCGCGTTAATATCCAATCTCTTGCAGGATATTTTTTAGCCAAGCTATCATCATACACCTCACCTGTATTGCGCCTACCTACAAACACCGTATTAGACACGCAATCATGGCCGATTTTAGCCCGTATGTAATGGCGACCTAGAGGGGTTTGACCAGAGCCTTGCTGCTGCCCAGTACCATTCAAAGCGGAAGATATTGAGAATTGCTTAACGACAAGGCTGTCAACATGTAAAGACAGGGTTTGATCACTGATACTTATGTGCACTGAACGCACAGCACTTCCTTAAAATAGCTTTTATAACAAGCTACTTTATAAGGATATTAGAATCAAAGAAAGGAAATTTTATAAACCCGATTTAGCGCGAACACCCGCACCCAAGAAAGGCATTAACATGGCGATCACATCTTCTTCGGTACAAGGGGCATTAAAGTCGTGTTCGAATATAGCGCGTAAATGCTCCATGTTCGACAAGGTAAACGCGGCTGCGCCTAACATGAAGTGAATACGCCAAAACCGCTCTTCAGCCTTTAGCTCTGGCGTGGCTTTAGTAATTAACTCCATGACTCTGCGCGATACGGCTCGGTATTCGTTTTGCAAAAACTTGCGTAAGTGGCCCTGCCCCTGATTATATGCCAAACCCAATAGACGCATAAAAATCGCTAAACGGCGGCGATCTCCTTCGCTTACTTTGGATATGGCTCGGGAAACAAATTTAAGAATTTCTTCCACCGACAAAATGTCATCCGGATACCTTTTTTCATGCACATCAAGACTTGACTCGATCATTTGATAAAAAGGCGTAAAGAAGCGAGCAAACACGGCTTGGATTAACGATTTTTTAGAACCGAAATGGTAATTAACAGCAGCCAAATTTACTTCAGCCTGAGCAGTAATACTGCGCAAGGAAGTTTCGGCGAAACCACGCTCTGCAAAGAGGGATTCTGCTGAATCTAGAATTCGGGAAACGGTGTCACTGTGAGTCATGAGTGCATCTTAATTCAAACGTCTGTTTCAAACATACGTTTAAGTGAAATTCATGTCAAGATATTAGACAAGGAAAGCACCCAGAACCCCAAGGGGTTCAAGGCTTTACCTTAATCTACACCATTATAGTCGGTTTATTAGAGATAGTAGGAGAGTGTGAGCTTTACGAAGTCTTCATCACGAAAGGCATATTGAGAAACATTGTCGCTGGAAGGCGCAAATACACGAGCCTCTATTGCCAGTGAAAGGCCATCAAACAAGCGAGTATTACCCTCTAAACTTACGCTGTAATCTTGGTACTCGTAGTCATAAACCACACCTGCCAGCAAGGTTGAGTCGGCATCGTCATTTGCTGCCCAGCGAGTGGCCAGCAATACATCATGCTCAAAAGCACCAAAACCGGCTTTTTCTTGGCGAGAGTCGTAGATGTGCTCGGCTACCCAACCTAGATCGATACGGGTCTCCCAGATGCCTACCTGAGTGTATTCGAAGCCGGCAGCTGTGGCGAAATAGTGATCAGCTTCTACTATATCTAAATTTAATCCGGCACGAACTCCTGAAAGATCTAAGCCATAATAGACATCCTCTGGCATACCGTCTCGAACGATACCTTCAAACTTCCAAGCCCAACCTTCATCCAAAAATTGCAACTCCACACCCACTTGTGAAATCACGGGATAATAAGCCTGCACAGCTGGCCCAGTTGCATCTAAGTATCCGCCAATCAACGGATCTCGACTAGTACCGTGGAAAACAGACACTGCATATTCCAACTCCTCCCAATAATGAGACCAACGAGCGGCCACATCCACATTAGATTCTTCATCGGAAGACTCGTATATTGCATCGGCATAATCTAAACCAGCCGACAAACGAGCATCAGAACCTGCAGAAGTACGCTCTCTAAAATACGGCAAAACAAACAGATCTAAATTACCCCATTCACGCTCAAGCAATACCTGCACCATGGGTTGACCCAGTTTCTGCTCGCCATCGATGCCCTCGACCGAATCCGTTTGGTTAATAATATCCACCAAATGAGCTGATTCTGTGACGCCCCAAAACACCTTGCCCAGCCCTACTTTTAATTCGTATTCATCGCTCAGTTTATTCCACAACAACTCACGAATATCGCCATGACTGCGCTCTTCATCCATCTCATCTTGGCGATAAAAGGGTTTAAAGCTTATGGATTGATCGCCACCATCCCAGGCTGAGAATACTTCTAATTCAAGACTGACTGAGTTATTAATGCGCTGATCAATACCCGCTTGGATAGGGCTCGACCGTGCTTTATCATTAAAGAACCCAGACATTTCATAATCTACCTGGGTATCAAATGTAATGTCAGCGCCAGCATTAACCGCCGCCAGCATCAGCATAGGGGCCATTACAACAGCCGTTAATGTGTTTTTCATTCTTAGCGCGCTCTCTTTAAGCTATTTTTTGTGAACTCTTTAACTTTAAGCCCAACATTGAACGAATAGTCTTCATACACTAAGCGAGTCGACTTACCGGTTTGATGATTGGTCATGCTCATCAAATTTGGACGCCAAAATTTACCTAAATACTGCTTATAATCTTCATTTACTAAGGTTTTTAACAAACTCTTTTTACGGTCGTAAAATTCAATTTTAATGGAGCGGTATTCGGCCTTATCGATCCATACAATTTGCTTTGTATAACCTGAGTACTTATCTGTTGGGGTATTTTCAACCACAAAACAATCTAAACCGTTAAGCATTTCATCACGCAAATACTTGTACGTGTATTTTTCAACTTCTTGCGAGCTAATGTCTTCAAATGCAAATTCACTGCCCACAAATGGACCCGATTTATTACGGCTTGATATTTTTTTAACACGCTTTAATGCAGGTAAAAACAACCATTGGTCATCAGACTTCACCTTATGAGTAAACGTAAGCATGGCCACGCCTTTTTGATCTTTTGGTGTATCAAAAATCATTAAAGACTTATCGCCTTCGCCGCCCTTACCTTCCAAGCCTTTTACTCGCATATCGCGAGAAGATTCTCGGCCTTTTTTATCGGCTAATATCATCTTTAACTTAACTTTGGAGTCGCCATAACCCTCACTGCGTTTATCTCCTTCAATAGCAATGGCTAAACCCTTCTCTTCTGGGGTTTGCCCCCAAGAAGATACGGCCATTAATACCAAGAAGGCACTGGTTATTATCTTTTTCATATTTACACCTTTCTTTAACGTTAAAATTTAAGCAGCAATTTTTTTCTTATCTAACAGCAACAACAATGGCGGCAAGAAAAAGAAATCAACCAGTAGAGCCAGGGCTATCGTAATAGCACTCATCAAGCCCATCTCAGCATTTAGTGAAAATGGTGATAGAGTCAACACCATAAAGCCCGCACACAATACCAGTGTGGTGGAACTTAATGCTACCCCCACCGTATGGAACGCATAGTTTACAGCGGCTTCGGAGCTTAAATTCATTTCTCGTTTGGCACGAATGTATTTACTTAGGAAGTGAATAGTATCATCCACCACTATGCCTAACGTTACCCCCATTACCACCGACAAACTTAATCCCACCTGACCGTCATACATGGCCCAAATACCAAAACCCATTCCTGTGGGCACTAGATTTGGTACTAGGCTAATTAATCCCAAACGAACCGATTTCAAAGCAATCATAATGATAAACGAAATCAAAAATAAGGCGGCAACCACACCACCAATCATGCTCTTAATGTTACGCTCGGTAATATGAGCAAACATAACACTGGTACTGGCACCTTCTGTTGCCATGTAAGCCGGCGCATTCTCGTCCAACCATTTAGACGCTCGTTTATCCAACTCAATTATTTCAATTGAGGTTTTTTTATCTAGAGACACCATCATCCGTGTGGCTGATTTATCCGTATTTACCTGATTGGTAATATCCAATCCATACGGCAAAGATAATTCATACAACAACATATATTGAGCCGCTAGCGCACGACTATCAGGCACACGATAAAATTCCTCGTTGTCAGAATTCATATTTTTATTCAAACGCTTCATCACGTCGCTAAAGCTGTTTACATGGCGAACTTCAGGCTGACTGCGTAAAAACTCGGCAAACGCATCTATGGTGGCCAGATATTCTGGATCCGCCACATTCATTTCCCCTCCAGCACTTAAAGAGTAATTAACACTTTGCACACCGGTTAACGTTTCGGCTATTTTCTCAGTGTGTGATCTAAAGTCGATGCTCCAGTCAAAATATTCAATCGTATTATCATCTAACGTATTAAGTGGCACTAACGACAACAGAAAAATAATGACTACAGACATACCCAATAGCAGACGCTTATGAAATCTCACTACAAAATCAGATATATTTTGCATGCTTTTACTTTCACTGAATGAACCCGACACCTTTTTTGATGGTAATAACATCATTACCGAAGGTAAAAATATCATGGCCAAAGCGAACGCAGCCAATACACCGATACAGACTATATTACCCAAGTCATGAAACGGTGGAGAATCAGAGAAATTTAAGGTTAAAAAGCCAATGGCTGTGGTAACACTGGTCAGCAGTACCGGCTGAAAATTAATCCGCATACTTTCGATCATGGCTTTTTGTTTGTGTAAACCACGACCAATTCCTTGATAATAGCTCATCAATATATGAATACAGTCGGCAATGGCTAACGTCATAATCATAACGGGCGCGGACAACGTGGTTGGTGTTACTGCGACTCCAGGCCAGCCAAATATCCCCATGGCCATTACACTTGAAAAGATAACAATACTAAAGGTAGCCAGCGTGCCCCACATGCCTTTCAAAGAGAAGAACAAAAGAACCAAAATTACTAAGATCATCACAGGATATAGCTTTTTAATATCTTGCTGACTGGCTTCTGGAAACGCATTATTGGTCATAGTCACGCCCGTTAAATAAAAGCCAACACCTGGATAGGCTTCTTCATACTTGGCGACCATCTCTCTTACGTAACCTACCACTTCAGGTACTTCTTTAGCTTGTTCAATGCCGGGTAAATTAATGGTTAAGTTGACACCCGCCGCTCCACCATCAAAGGCTACTAGATTGCCGGCTAAAACAGGATCTTTTAACGCAATCCCCTTACGTTTCTCTATCTCGCTGTCACTTAAACTGGCCACCTCTTCAAATAAAGGCGCCACGATAAGGTCATCCTCTTCTGAAAAGGTATATTGAAAATTTGTTATAGAATCAACACGACGACTGTAAGGTACCAACCAAGACTCTTCGGTTAATTCTTCAATTAAACCCAGTATTCTAGGCGTAAACACTTGGCCATCTTCTGGTACTAAAGCAATTAAAATATTGTCGACTTTATTGTATTGATCCTGAAGGTTTTCGAAGGACTGCAAATGGGGATTATCGTGACTAAAAAACGCTCGGTAATCGGCATTAAGCCGAATATTTTTTGCCCCATAACCGCTGGCCATGACGACTAGCAAGGTCAATATTATTATCTTCCAGGGGTTTGTAACTAAAAAACCCGTTATTTTTTCATTCATGAGAGTCCCTCATTTTCATTTTTTTCCATTTTAATTATTGTTTTTGCCTGAGCTTGCAACGAGGGCCAATCGTGGCATTTATCATCCAATTCAACACCCAGTCCATCTAGATATAAATGTAGACTGCGAAAAAAACACTGCTCTGGCTGGCTATAACCCATTTTTTCTAAATCCCACCCATTGGCCAATACATCCATCACACCCCACTGCATTGACCACCAACCAAATGCCGCGTCTAATGTTTTTTGCTCACTAAAACCAGAGCCGTTGCCGAACATTGAGAGCACACGTTGCAACATGATGCCTTCGTTTTCTTCAAGCTTAAGGTTGTATTGCGCACTGACTTTTACTCTAAAATCCGCCGACTTAACCAGCCCAACTAAGCGGGCTACCTCGGGCTGCGACTGAGCATTTAAAAAAAATACGGTACTCACTAAGGTAATTTTATGTCTAAGACTAACACCGCTGAGCAAAGCACTTTCAATTAGGCTAACCAATCTTTGACTACTGGTGATCACCAATTGTGTAATCACATCCTCTTTGCAACCATAGTGTTGATAGATAGTGCCCTTTGAGTATTCGGTGTGATTGGCGATGGCCTGCATACTTAAGCCTTGTAGTCCGCCTTCTTCCAACAGCTGTCGCGCTACATCTAAGATCAGCAGGTCACGACTTTCAAGCTCTTGCGCTTTACGGTCCTTAGATTTTTTAAAGCCTGATATGAAGCATTTATCCTTCATGGGCACCTCTTTGACGACTTGTCATATTTTGACGATGCGTCAAATGTAGTTCAATTGCTTTCCTTGGTCAAATTTTTGATACTTTACATACATACAGCACTGTATATAATTACAAATGTATATAAAAACAGATAAGCGATTATGATAAAATTAACGGCTCGCCAACAACAAGTTTTAGACCTGATAAAACAGGCCATTACCGATACCGGCTTCCCCCCTACCCGGGCTGAGATCGCTAAAGAACTAGGCTTTAAAAGCCCTAACGCGGCCGAAGAGCACCTTAAAGCACTAGCCCGTAAAGGCGCCATAGAAATGGTCCCTGGCGCTAGCCGTGGGATTCGTATCGTCGAGGAAGATAAAGGACTGCCTTTAATCGGGCGTGTGGCAGCAGGTGAACCCATACTTGCTCAGGAGCACATTGAGAGACACTTAAACTTACCTAGGGATTTCTTCCACCCTCCGGCTGACTACCTGCTAGAGGTACACGGAGAAAGCATGAAGGACATCGGCATTATGGATGGCGACTTAATTGCCGTACATAAAACCACTCAAGCTCGAAATGGCCAAGTGATTGTGGCCCGTGTGGGGGATGAAGTGACTGTAAAACGCCTACAACAGGAACATAATATCGTTAAATTATTGCCTGAAAATAAAGAGTTTGAACCTATTGTTATTAACTTAGAACACGAACAGCTGGAAGTTGAAGGGTTATATGTAGGTGTGATTCGTCAAAACATTCACTAACCCCCCCCTGAAAACTAAAAAACGCTGCAATAGCAGCGTTTTTTAGCAATTGAGCCTATTTCAATACAGGCTCATAGCAGTGATAAACAAGTAACCTAGTGCAATATAGGGCTTTCTATATCAGCGATAGTTGAAACGTCTTCTATATGAACACCGCTTAACTCACCTACCTTACGAACACCCGCTTCAATCATGGCACGCGCTATGTCTAAGTGCTGCTGAGGGAAACTAGATTTCGCGTCATCAGAAAAGACGATACGCACCAGAGGTTCACCTTCACCATCATTACGCTTAAGTGCTACATCACCGTTTTCTAATTCTACAATTTCAAATACCGCTGCCATAAAAATACTGCTCTCGATGATCTGGTGACATAAACCCATAAAATGCATTGCCACATTCTAGCGAATCAATACGCGCTTTCAGGGTACAAAAAAGGGAGCGAGTATAGCACTGGCCCCCTATCGACTCCAACGGATATCCGCCTGCTTTCAGTACTCTTGGTAATGTTCACGCATACGTTGAACAATATTTTCGAGCTCTATCAACCAGTTAGCGAACAAAGTTGAATAATCTGATTGGCTAAAAATTAATCCACTGGCGGTGCCAGAATCGTCTAAACCTTGAAAAATGGCCCTTTCATACTGAGCAATAAGAGAAGCCAGCCAAGATGAAGGCTCATTTAGCAATAAGCTTAACTCCTTAACATCACTGGGTAACGCGTCCCGCGACAGCAATTCAGCCAGGTCATTAAAGGGCTCTAGACCACACTGCAGCACCACTTCACCGGCAAAGCTTATAGTGGCCGCGTAGATATGAAATAGAGCGCATTCCTCACTATAACGCTTGCTTTGCACATCCTGCTGCTCCAGCTCAGCCTTATCTAGACTGAGACGCGCAAAATACAAAGCCTGATTAGTGCGCCTTACATTACTCATATCTTAAAAATTAATACGCAGACCAAGATGGCCGGCTTTCGTAATTTCAAGATCAACATCTTCATCACTGGCTTCTACCAAGCGGTAACCTAAGTACACCAATGCAGTTGGCAACAAACGATACTCAATGCGTAAACCTACGTCTACAAGGTTATCCGTGGTATGAAACGACAAAACGCTTGGAGCGTAATAAGCGTGACCAGCAAAGCCAAGACCTGCTAACTCTGCAGGTGCGTAACGTACAAAACCGCCCACAGCCAAAGCACCACTATCACTACGATCATTAAAGTAGCCGTATAACTTACCACCAATGCCAATTTTAAACGGGCTGCCTTGATTACGAACATCAACCGCATTCACACCTATAGACAACATATTGCCGTCTTTTTCATGATGTAGGATGCCGCTAGAAATGTGCAAAGGCGTACCCATACGAGTAGCATCATATTCAAGAGATGCAGTGTCGTCGTTAACACTTAAATCCAAAGAGCCGCCTGCAAAGACAGAGGCAGAAAGAAAAATAGACAGCGGAGCAAGGATGCGCAGCAATTTCATGAATCACCTTTATTATGATTAAACAATTATTTTTTTCGAGGTTGGCAATGATACGCCAAGGAAGGACTGAAGCCTAGAGGGAATACCCCCGCACATGTGTACGGGGTTATCAATTGCTTAAGCTTCTAGTAAATTGACTAAAAGTTTATTGATACGATCAACATATCCAGCAGGATCTTCTAATTGGCTACCTTCGGCCAGTTGCGCTTGTTCGTAAACCAACTCAACCATGTCCTCAAAACGCTCTTCATCCGTTTGAACATCCATTTTAACGATTAACGGGTGAGCCATATTAATTTCAAGCACACGCTTTGACTCTGGTAAAGCCTGACCAGCCGCTTCCAACATACGGCGCATCTGCATACCCATCTCTTCTTTACCCACGACCAGGCAAGCCGCAGAATCAGTAAGGCGTGAAGAGATTCGTACGTCTTCTACTTTGTCTTTAAGCGCGGCTTTAACACGAGCAATGACGTCAGCATGTTGCTTTTGGGCTTCTTCAACTTCTTTTTCATCCTTCCCATCACCTAGATCAAGCTCACCCTTAGTTACATCTTCAAAGGTTTTGCCTTTGAATTCGCTTAGGTGACTAATCATCCACTCATCTACTCGATCTGTGAGCAATAACACCTCAACACCTTTCTTACGGAAGACTTCTAGGTGAGGACTGCGAGAAGCTGTCAGGTAATTCTCAGCGGTTAGATAATAAATCTTATCTTGTTTTTCATCACAACGTTCAATGTAAGCATCCAACGCAACAGACTGTTTATCGTCGCCGCTATGAGTTGAAGTGAAGCGGAAAAGCTCAGCTATCTTTTCTTTATTAGCGAAATCATCAGCCGGACCTTCTTTAAGTACTTGCCCAAAACCTTTCCAAAACTCTTGATACTTATCTTCGTCTTTACGAGATAGCTTCTTCAACATATCCAAAATACGCTTAGTTAAGGCACTGCGCATTGAGGTAATACTGGCATTGCTCTGCAGAATTTCACGACTTACGTTTAGAGGTAAATCGTTACTATCCACTACACCCTTAATGAAACGTAAATAAGGTGGTAAGAACTGCTCAGCATCGTCCATGATAAATACGCGCTGCACATACAGCTTAACGCCACGGCTGCCTTCACGATTCCACAAATCAAACGGAGGACGCTTAGGCACATATAGCAAACTAGTGTAATCCAACTTGCCTTCTACTTTGTTATGAGACCAGGTTAGTGCATCTTCATAATCACTAGAAACGTGCTTATAGAACTCTTGGTATTCATCTTCTTTTATATCTGTTTTACCACGAGTCCACAGCGCTTTAGCGCTGTTTACCGCTTCCCATTCTGGTGTCTCGGCCGTCTCTTTTTCTTCACCAGCTTCTGAAGGAGAGATCTCTTTAAGCATCTCGACAGGGACAGAGATGTGATCTGCGTATTTTTTAACTAAGTTACGTAAACGTGATCCATTAGCAAATTCGTTTTCTTCACTCTTAATGTGCATCACAATGCGAGTACCACGGGCTGCTTTCTCTACGCCTTCGATGGTAAATTCACCCTCACCTGCAGACGTCCAGCATACACCCTGGTCATCACTTGAGCCGGCGCGACGCGTCGTTACCTCTACTTTATCTGCGACGATAAAAGAGCTGTAAAAGCCCACACCAAACTGACCAATTAAGTTAGCGTCCTTTTTATCATCACCAGACATATCTTTAAGGAACTGGGCAGTACCTGATTTAGCAATGGTACCCAAGTTCGCAATCACTTCTTCGCGATTCATGCCAATGCCATTATCGGTAATGGTCACTGTGTTAGCGGCTTCATTAAAATCGATGCTGATTTTTAGTTCGCTGTCGCCCTCTAGCAGGCCGTCTTGATTTAAAGCTTCAAAACGGAGTTTGTCACAGGCATCACTGGCGTTAGAGATAAGCTCGCGTAGGAATATCTCTTTATTGCTGTATAGCGAGTGGATCATCAAATGAAGCATTTGCTTCACTTCAGTCTGAAAACCCATGGTTTCTTTTTGTGCAGTAGTCATGAAGACTCCTCAACGGATCCGTGCAAATTGGACACATTCTTTAAGTAATAGAGTGCGATGCAAAGTAGATGAGGCTTAAAGAGGGAATTTCAAGGGTAAATGGTAAAATTCATTCACCCTTGTGCAACTAGACTATGGCGCCAGCAGGAAATGTGCGCGTGCGATGGCCACAGACTCTTCTCTGCGAGTTTGCCAAGCATTAATGACGACATTGGCCACACGACTGCCTTGACGGACCACCTGACACTCTGCAAAGGTATCTCGGCCGCCCTTCGCCGCACGCAAATAATCAAGAGAAAAATCGACTATCTTTGGCATAGCCGGGGTATCCATCATCATGACCAAATGAATGACAGCAGCCATTTCCATAAATCCACCCACCACACCGCCATGGACCGCTGGCAGTATAGGGTTGCCTATATTATCGGGGTTATCTGGCAATTTAAAAATCACGTCCTGGCCAAAACGATCAAAATCAAGGCCAATTAACTTTGCATAAGGTATGAGGTCCACCACTGGACGGTAGTCCCCGTCGATATTGGCCTGCTTTAATGTGTCTTCAAAAATGGCCATATTAAATTCCTGCCTTACCGAGTAGAACGTCTTTCATGCTGGTGGGAGTTAAGTGACTGCCTATACGCATAAAAGTTGCCACGCAATTGGCAACCGGCTTATCTACATCACCCTGATGAACCGTGCAACGCGTAAATACAACGTTACGACTTACTCTGTAAGCTTGCGCTAAAGCAAAAATAGACTCATTGGGCTCTGCTGCCCGTACATAATCCACCCTTAAATCTAAGGTGGGGCACAGCTCAATTTCGGGCAGCGCATTAATCACCATAGTGCCGCAAGCAGTATCCATTAACGTCGTTAACACTCCCCCATGAATCACACCTGTAGTAGGATTGCCAACATGGCTAATGTTATAGGGCAACTCAATAGTTAAAGAATCAGCACTGGCATCTGATATTTTCATACCCAGCACTTGGGTGTGTTTCAACAGACTGATAAATCGAGCAGCTCGATCCAGATAGGGGTTTTCTTCGTGCATGCAATATCTCAAAGAAGTGTAATTGTCATATTTTAAGAATAGACAACTTTCACGGGCAGGTAATTGCGGCTTTATACAACATTTTGCGCCACCCCTATAGTAAATTCAGTCCTTTGACTGAATTTACACATGAACTAGGTAGCTTTTGCTAAACATGCAGTGGTTAGCGCCCTGACACCTCAAAAAGTATACTTAAGAATGCAAAAAGCCCTCTCGCGAGGGCTTTAGATACTTCTAGGTAGTGCTATTACCAGCCGGTTAGCTCTTTTAATGCCACACCGATATCGGCCAATGAACGCACAGTCGTGACGCCTGCATCTTGTAGGGCTGCAAACTTCTCTTCTGCCGTCCCCTTACCGCCTGAAATAATGGCACCCGCATGACCCATACGCTTACCTGCAGGTGCTGTTACTCCTGCAATGTAAGACACTACAGGTTTAGTGACATTGGCTTTTATGTAAGCTGCAGCCTCTTCTTCGGCAGTACCACCTATCTCACCAATCATTACAATGGCCTGCGTGGCAGGGTCGTTTTGAAATAACTCTAAAATATCCGTAAAGTTAGAGCCTGGTATTGGGTCCCCACCAATGCCCACACAGGTTGACTGACCAAAGCCAAAGTCTGTGGTTTGTTTAACGGCTTCATACGTTAACGTACCTGATCGAGACACAATCCCAACTTTACCGGGCAAATGTATATGCCCTGGCATAATGCCTATTTTGCATTCACCCGGTGTAATTACACCTGGGCAGTTAGGTCCAATTAACGTCACACTAAGTTCATCACACTTAACCTTACACTCAAGCATATCCAGAGTTGGTATACCCTCTGTAATACATACTATTAATTTGACACCCGAGTAAGCCGCTTCAAGTATAGAGTCTTTACAGAAGGCAGCCGGCACATAAATAACCGAAGCATCCGCTTGAGTGGCTTCAACTGCCTCCAACATAGTGTTAAAAACAGGTAAACCTAAGTGAGTAGTGCCGCCCTTACCGGGAGTCACACCACCTACCATCTTAGTGCCATAATCTATGGCTTGTTGACTGTGAAACGTACCTTGGCTGCCAGTAAAACCCTGGCACAACACTTTAGTATTTTTATTAATCAATATACTCATGATTACTTCCCTGCCGCTTTTACAACTTGCTCAGCTGCATCAGTTAAACTGGTGGCTGCAATAATATCCAATCCAGATTCTTTTAATTTTTGAGAACCTAATTCGGCATTATTACCCTCTAAACGAACCACTACCGGCACCTTAACGCCCACCTCTTGAATGGCCCCAATAATACCCTCGGCAATCATGTCACAGCGTACAATTCCTCCAAAGATATTCACCAGTACGGCGCTTACTTTTTCATCGGATAAAATGATTTTAAACGCTTCAGCAACACGCTCTTTAGTTGCGCCGCCGCCCACATCCAAGAAATTTGCAGGATCGCCACCATTAATTTTAACAATATCCATTGTACCCATGGCTAACCCAGCACCATTGACCATGCAACCAATGTTGCCATCTAACGCAACGTAATTTAATTCCCATTTCGCAGCTTCAGCTTCACGCGCATCCTCTTGACTAGGATCTTTCATGGCCACCAGTTCTGGGTGTCGATAAAGCGCATTGCTATCGATACCAATTTTGGCATCCAAACAATGTAAATCTCCAGCCTTGGTTATTACTAATGGGTTTATTTCCAATAAAGCTAAATCTTTTTCTACAAATAATTTTGCTAAGCCTAAAAATATTTTAGTGAACTGCTTAATTTGGTCGCCTTTAAGGCCCAATTTAAACGCTAAATCACGACTTTGATAAGCTTGAGCCCCCGTCATAGGATCAACTATGGCTTTGAGTATTTTTTCAGGCGTTTCGTTTGCGACTTTTTCAATTTCTACACCGCCCTCAGTGGACGCCATAAATACAACTTTTCGGGTAGCACGATCAACTACCGCGCCCAAGTATAATTCCTGATCAATATCCGTTAAATCTTCAACTAGGATTTTACTTACTGGCTGACCACGCTCATCAGTTTGATACGTTACTAAGTTTTTACCTAGCCACTTTTGGGCAAAGGCTTTAACTTCCTCAGTGCTTTCAACCAGCTTCACACCACCCGCTTTGCCACGGCCGCCGGCATGCACTTGGGCTTTTACAACCCATTTAGTACCACCAATTTTTTTCGCCGCGGCCACTGCCTCATCAGGCGTGTCAACTGCGATACCACTAGAAACAGGCAAACCGTATTCAGCGAAAAGCTGCTTGCCCTGATATTCGTGTAAATTCATTAGGACCTCGTAGTGCTTTTAAAAAAAACGAATACATTTTCATCATGTATTCACAGCGGTGTTTATTTTTATACCAAAAATCTAGGACAAAAGACACCATAGTGATAAAAACCATTAGGCATAGCTGTACCCCAGAATCGGTATATTACGCCAAACAAAATTAATGGCGGCAACCAGCTAAGTATTTTGACTTTTAGTGATGAAAAGTAAATGCATTTAAGTTCGTTCTTTAGGATGAGGAAGTAGGTTTAGCAGGGAGGTTATGCAGAGAAATTTGATGAAGCTTATGAGTCGTAATCTACTGCTTTATTATAATAAAACAGTAGATGACGTTTTACTTATTTACGCTTACGGTTTGCTTTATGAATAGCATGACCATTCACAGCCAAAGCCGCTTCATGAACCGCTTCCGAAAGCGTAGGATGTGAGAAAACCATCATGCCTAAGTCTTCAGCGCTTGAACCGAACTCCATTGCAATAACTACTTGCTGAACAAGGTCACCGGCACTTGGACCAATGACACTGGCGCCTAAAATACGATCAGTTTCAGCATCTGCAATGATTTTTACAAAACCGGCAGTATCATTGGCTGCCATGGCACGACCCACAGCTGCAAATGGGAACATACCGACATTGTATTTTTCACCAGCCGCTTTTAATTCATCTTCATTTTTACCAACAAAAGCAATTTCAGGGTGAGTATAAATAACTGAAGGAATGATATCGTAGTTTATTTGAGCCTTATGATCACAAATACGCTCTGCAACCATCACACCCTCTTCAGATGCTTTATGCGCAAGCATAGGGCCACGAACCACATCACCTATGGCGTAAATACCTGGAGCATCGGTAGCACATTGATCATTAACAAAAATAAAGCCACGCTCGTCTAAATTAACACCGCAATCACCCGACAATAGGTTTTCAGTGTATGGACGTCGCCCTACGGCTACGATTAATTTATCAAAAGTAGCTGATTTATCACCTTCGCTATCAGAATAATTAACCGTAACTTCTTTGCCTTTAATTTCGGTGCCGGTTACGCGAGCGCCTAATAAAACACTCATGCCCTGCTTCTTAATCTGCTTAGCCGCTTCTTTAGCAACCTGCTGATCGACCAAGCTTAAAAACTTGTCTTGTGCTTCCAAAACGGTTACTTCAGAACCCAAACGATTCCAAACCGTGCCCAATTCCAGACCTATAACCCCAGCACCGATAACACCTAAACGCTTAGGAGCCTTATCAAATTCTAACGCACCACTTGAATCAACGATTAAGCCTTCAGTTAATGGTGCAGGAGGAATTGCAACCGGTATTGAGCCAGTCGCAATAATAATATTATCAGTCTCTAGTATTTCTGTTTTACCGGCATGATTGGTAAATTCAACTTTTTTACCAGCTAATACCTTACCAAAACCTTCCAAAGGCGTTACACCATTAGCTTTAAATAAGCCGGCAACACCCATAGTTAAATTGTTTACTATTTTGTCTTTACGAGCCAGCATTGTGCTGACATCAATTTTAAGATCCTTAGCCGTGATACCATGAACATCAAAATGTTCTTTGGCTTCTTCATATTTATGAGTGCTGTCGAGTAACGCTTTAGAAGGAATACAACCTACATTCAAACAGGTACCGCCAAAGACACCCTTACCTTCTTTATTTAGCCACTTATCGATACAAGCTGTTTTTAATCCTAATTGCGCTGCGCGTATGGCCGCAACATACCCGCCTGGGCCACCACCAATTACAATTACATCAAACTTATCAGCCATTAGTTGTTCCTTAGTTTCAAATTTTAAACGTAATATTTAAATAATATGCCCAATAAAGCCATACTCTGGCGAGCCAAAAACCTAAATTCACACCTGCGCAATTAAATTCAGTATAAATAGCCCACTATTCATACAGTGCAACAAGCAGTAATACCAGTAGCAATTTATTAGTGATTATTAATATTTAGCAATATTGCGAAATTTGACTGTGAAAATCTATACCACTTAATGATCATAGATTAGTCATCACAGTCAAACTTGGACTTACAGAAGATTAAATATCCAACAGGATACGTGTTGGATCTTCTAACAGCTCTTTTATCGTCACCAAAAATTGCACAGCTTCTTTGCCGTCAATCATACGGTGGTCATAAGACACTGCAAGGTACATCATGGGGCGAATCACCACTTGGCCATCAATGGCCATTGGGCGATCTTGTATTTTGTGCATACCCAGAATAGCGGTTTGTGGTGGATTAAGAATTGGCGTCGACATTAGCGAGCCAAAGGTTCCACCATTAGTTATGGTGAACGTTCCGCCCTGCATTTCTTCAATACCCAATTTACCATCACGGGCCTTACCTGCAAATTCAACAATACCAGATTCAATATCTGCCAATCCCATAGCATCCACATCACGTAGTACAGGGACAACCAAACCTCTCTCAGTTGAAACCGCCACACCAATATCCTGGTAACCGTGGTACACCATATCACTGCCGTCAATGGAGGCATTAACCGCAGGGTATCGCTTCAATGCTTCGGCAGTTGCCTTAACAAAAAAGGACATAAAACCCAGACGAGCACCGTCGTGCTTTTTCTCAAACATGGCTTTATATTGCTTACGCAATGCCATAATAGCGGTCATGTCTACTTCGTTGTACGTGGTTAACATGGCAGCTGTTTGTTGAGCGGCAACTAACCTCTTAGCGATGGTCGCACGTAGGCGCGTCATCGGAACACGTTTTTCAATACGCTCACCCGTAGCAAAGGCGGGAATAGCTGGAGCCGCTACTGCAGCAGATACAGGCGCACTTGAAACGGCCGCAACAGGTGCTGCCACTGGTGCAGGAATCGCCGCCTTAGCATGATTAACAACATCTTCTTTGGTGATACGTCCGTCTTTACCAGTAGCCTTAACATCACTTAGGTTAATATGCTTTTCTTCAGCTAATTTACGCGCTGCTGGATTCACTTTTAAGTCATCAGCACTCACGGCCGTTTCGCTTGAGGATTCTTCGGCCTTAGCTGGAGCGGAAGTGCCTGCTGCACCCGCTTCAAAAATAGCGATGACTTCAGCGCTTAAAATGGTCTCACCTTCTGGCTTTAGTATTTCTTTAATAATGCCGTCTTGCTGCGCCACTACTTCCAAAACCACTTTATCGGTTTCTATATCAACCAACAATTCATCACGACTAACCGCTTCACCTGGCTGCTTATGCCAAGTTGCGATAGTGCCATCAGCAACTGACTCAGGGAAAACGGGGGCTTTTATTTCAGTACTCATAATTTAATCCTAATCCTTGAACGAGGGCCTAAAGACCCAGTGCGTCTTTGATCAATTGCTCTTGTTGCTTAAGGTGAAGCGCCATGTAACCCGCTGCTGGTGAAGCCGATGCTTCACGCCCTGCATAATCCAGGTACACATTCGGGTTATGACGATGCACGACTCTGCGCATGTGATGCTGTGAACTGTACCAAGCACCTTGGTTCATTGGCTCTTCCTGACACCAGAAAGTTTCTTTTAGATTCTCATACTGAGACAAGGCGGCAAAAAACTCTTCTTCTGGGAAGGGATATATTTGCTCTAGACGAACAATAGCAATGTGCTTCATTTCTTCTGTGCGACGACGTGCAATAAGGTCGTAATAAACCTTACCACTACAAAGAACCATGCGCGTAACGTCTTTAGGATTCATGTCTTCAACTTCGGGTATAACCGTTTGGAAATGACCTTCAGACAAATCTTCTAATGTGCTAATAGCCTCTTTATGTCGTAATAAACTCTTAGGCGACATAATCACCAAAGGTTTACGCAAAGGTCGGATAACCTGACGACGCAATAAGTGGAATATTTGAGCAGGTGTAGATGGCACACAAACTTGCATATTATGTTCTGCACACAACTGTAAATAACGCTCTAAGCGTGCCGAGCTGTGCTCTGGACCTTGCCCTTCATAACCATGAGGCAACAGCATAGTTAAACCACATAGGCGGTCCCACTTGTGCTCACCGCTTGAAATAAACTGGTCCATCACTACCTGAGCGCCATTGGCAAAATCACCAAATTGCGCCTCCCAAATAACCAACATTCCAGGTGTGGTGGTGGAGTAACCATATTCAAATGCTAACACCGCTTCTTCAGACAACAAAGAGTCATGCATAGTGAAGCTAGGCTGGTTTTCAGACATGTTTTTTAATGAGCAAAAATCAACACCGTCTTTTTGGTTATGCAAAATCGCATGACGATGTGAAAAAGTACCACGACCCACATCCTGCCCAGTAATTCGAATAGGATGCCCTTCATCTAGCAAGGTGCCATAGGCCATAGTCTCAGCAAAACCCCAGTTTATAGGCAGTGCGCCGGCGGCCATCTTGCGTCGGTCTTCTAAAATCTTATTCACTTGGCGCTGCACCACAAAACCTTCTGGTACATCCTGCATATGATTGGCTAACGTTTGCAAACGCTTCAAATCAATTGTGGTATCGCCTTCAGTCGTCCATTTATGGCCAAGATACGGGCGCCAATCAACAAACACTTCACTGTTTGGCGTTGTCACCAAACTTTTTACTACGTGATTACCCTTTTCAAGCGTGTCCCGGTACTCATTTTCCATTGCCTTAAGCGTATCAGCATCCACTACACCCTCGCTCATGAGTTTCTCGGAATATAGAGTACGCGTGGTCTTAAGGCTTTTAATCACCTTGTACATCATGGGCTGAGTCGCTGATGGCTCATCGGCTTCGTTGTGACCGCGACGACGGTAACAAACCAAATCTATAACCACATCTTTTTTAAATTCGTTACGATAATCAACGGCTAATTGAGTTACAAACAACACGGCCTCTGGATCATCTGCATTCACGTGTAAAATAGGCGCTTGAACAATCTTCGCAACATCCGTGCAGTATTCAGTAGAGCGTACATCTTCACGTTTATTCGTCGTGAAGCCCACTTGGTTGTTGATCACTAAGTGAATAGTACCACCGGTTTTATAACCGCGTGTTTGGGACATCTGGAATGTCTCCATAACTACGCCTTGACCAGCAAACGCTGAGTCACCGTGAATGATCACAGGTACTACTTTTTCCCCTTCAGTATCGCCACGACGATCTTGACGAGCACGAACCGAACCTTCAACTACAGGAGACACTATTTCTAAGTGACTTGGGTTAAATGCCATGGCCAAATGTACTTCACCGCCTGGAGTTAATACATTAGATGAGAAGCCTTGATGGTATTTCACATCACCCGAGCTATTGTACTGAGCTTTACCATCAAACTCGTCAAATAAGTCAGCCGGTGCTTTACCCAAAGTATTGATCAATACATTTAGACGTCCACGGTGCGCCATACCAATAACAATTTCTTTGGCACCGTAACTTCCACAACGCTGAATCAATTCATCCATTAATGGAATAAGCGTTTCAGCGCCCTCTAAACCAAAACGTTTCACGCCTGGGTACTTAGAGCCTAGGTATTTCTCTAGACCTTCAGCCGCCGTTAAACGCTCTAAAAGGTGTTTTTTAGCTTCTTCACTGTATTCAGGCTTGGCACGAACACTTTCAATACGCTGCTGAAACCAACGTTTTTCAGCGGTATCAACAATATGCATGAATTCAGAACCTACGCTTTGACAGTAGGTATTTTGCACCACATCAAAAATCTCGCGTAATGTGGCTTCTTCTTTACCAATAAACAACGAGCCTGTTTGAAAGACTCTGTCCATATCCGCTTCACTTAACTCATGAAAACGGAGATCTAAATCAGGGACCTGTTCACGCTCCATAATACCCAATGGATCTAGCTTGGCATGTTGATGGCCACGGAATCGAAAGGCATTAATAAGCTGGAAAATTCGTAATTGTTTCTGATCAAAACCACCTGAAACTTGACTCTTTGTGGTTGTGCCGCGACGCTGATTCTTAGATATGTGTAGAAATTGTTCGCGTATAGGACTATGAGGGATATCGTGTAAGGCACTGCCTTCTGAGCGAGGCAATGAGTGGAAATAACTCCTCCACTGCTCAGATACCGAGTTAGGATCAGTTAAAAATGATTCGTATAATTCTTCTATGTAAGCAACATTGCCCCCAGCTAACTGGGAAGAGCTCCATAGTTGCTCCATCGAGCTATCGTGCATAACTAAACCACCTTAATAATGTCTAGGAATCACTGCTTGCTAAATTTCCCTGCTGTGGAGGCAGATGACCGGGTGAGGCCTAAAATTCTTTAAACAGTACGGGGGTTTCCCGCTTTCCAAATATTTATACTTATCTTATAGCCTAGCAAAAATGATGCTAGTAAAACTATTTTTTATAATTTTTTCTGCACCATGTGTCTGATGCATCTAATTTTGGCACATTTTCTAATCATTAAGTCTGTTTAACGGCTATTTATAGCAGGTAAACATTTTGTATATAGCCTGGAAAACTATCCTGCTATTCCAGGCTATTGAGCATTCTGGGTACAACTTTGCGCTAATCAATGCTTCGACACTAATTACCGCAGCCGAACAACGCCGCTCTTTGCCATCCATGGCAACGCGTCATACCGTACATCCTGTAAATAATAAGGGGCTAAAAAGCCCCTTATTATTTATACGTTACGCGACAACAACATGTTGCGAATATGCCCGATAGCTCGGGTTGGGTTCAACCCTTTAGGACATACGCTTACGCAGTTCATGATTCCGCGGCAACGGAAAACACTGAACGGATCATCCAAGTCAGCTAAACGATCATCTGTTGCCGTATCTCGGCTATCTGCCAAGAAACGGTACGCCTGAAGCAAACCTGCAGGTCCGATAAATTTCTCAGGATTCCACCAAAAAGATGGGCAAGACGTTGAACAACACGCACAAAGAATACACTCGTACAGACCATCAAGTTTTGCACGCTCTTCAGGAGACTGAAGACGTTCAATAGCAGGTGCTGGTGTATTATTTTGTAGGTACGGCTTGATCTTTTCGTACTGTTTATAGAACAAACTCATATCAATAACGATATCACGAATAACAGGCAAGCCTGGTAAAGGACGCAATACAAGCTTGCCGCCTTTAGCACATTCAGATAATGGCGTTACACACGCAAGGCCATTTTTACCGTTAATGTTTAAACCGTCAGAGCCACAAACACCCTCACGACAAGAACGACGATACGCTAAAGAGCTATCTTGTTCTTTAATAAGTGCCAACACATCCAGCACCATCAAATCTTTTCCCGCTGGGATTTCGACCTGATAATCCTGCATATAAGGCGCAGAGTCTGTTTCTGGATTGTAACGATATACGCTAACTAACATACTGATCTCCTCGCTCTTAGTATTTACGAATCATAGGTGGGAACGCTGGCATGGTTTTAGGTGCAAAGTTAACTGCACGCTTACCAACAGTTTGGGTCTCTGGAAAGAATACAGAGTGGCATAACCAGTTAACGTCATCACGTTCGGTGAAATCGTTACGGGCATGAGCACCACGGGATTCTTTACGCTCTTCAGCTGCAATGGCTGTGGCCATAGCGACTTCGAAAAGGTTATCGAGCTCTAAAGCTTCGATACGAGCAGTGTTATAGGCATTCGACTTATCGTCAAGGTAAGTGTTTTTAACACGCTCACCAATCTCTTTAAGCATAACCAAACCTTTCTGCATGGCTTCGCCTTCGCGGAACACACCAAAGTAAAGCTGCATGCATTTCTGCAAGTCAGCACGTACCTGAGCAACTGGCTCACCAGAGGTAGAATTATTTAGACGATTCAAACGCGCCATGGCACGATCAACATCTTCATCGCGGGCATCGACTGCATCGAAACCTTCACGCAAACTCTTTTCAATTTGAATACCAGCAGCACGACCAAATACCACCAAATCAAGTAGTGAGTTACCACCCAAACGGTTAGCACCGTGCACTGATACACAAGCAGCTTCGCCACAGGCATAAAGACCATCAATAATGAAATCTTTACCTTCAGAATCAACACCCAATGCTTGGCCACCTATATTAGTAGGCACGCCACCCATCATGTAGTGACACGTTGGTACCACTGGAATAGGTTCTTTAACTGGATCGGCGTGAGCAAAGGTACGAGATAATTCAAGTATGCCAGGTAACTTAGCATTAAGGGTTTCTTCACCCAAATGATCAAGTTTCAGCATTACGTGATCGCCATCAGGACCACAACCGCGTCCCTCAAGGATCTCCAATACCATAGAACGCGCTACAACATCACGACCAGCAAGATCTTTTGCATTAGGCGCATAACGTTCCATGAAGCGTTCGCCGTCTTTATTGATCAAGTAACCGCCTTCACCACGACAACCTTCAGTTACCAATACACCCGCACCTGCAATACCGGTTGGGTGGAACTGCCACATTTCCATATCTTGCGCTGGAACACCGGCACGTAAAGACATGCCCATACCATCACCCGTACAGATAAGTGCATTAGTAGTAGACTGGAAGATACGACCAGCACCACCAGTAGCCAAAACAGTTGCCTTAGCTTTAATGTAAACGGTTTCGCCGGTTTCAATGCAAATTGCAATAACACCTGCGATCACGCCGTTTTCATTTTTAACTAGGTCAACTGCGTACCACTCATTTAAGAAAGTCGTTCCGCCTTTAAGGTTACCCTGATAAAGCGCGTGTAAAAGTGCGTGACCTGTTCGGTCGGCAGCTGCACAAGTACGAGCCGCTTGACCACCCTTACCAAAATCTTTTGACTGACCGCCAAATGGGCGCTGATAAATACGGCCTTCTTCAGTACGAGAGAAAGGCAGACCCATGTGATCTAATTCAAAAACGGCTTGTGGCCCAATCTTACACATGTATTCGATAGCGTCTTGGTCACCGATGTAATCGGATCCTTTAACGGTATCGTACATGTGCCAGCGCCAATCATCGTTGGGATCGTTAGACGCGATAGCACAAGTGATACCACCCTGAGCCGATACAGTGTGTGAGCGTGTTGGGAAAACCTTAGTAACACAGGCTGTCTTAATGCCAGACTCTGTTAGTTGAAGTGCGGCACGCATGCCTGCACCACCACCACCGATAACGATGGCGTCATATACCATAGTGCGAATACTATTAGACATTATTTATAGACCCCAGATGATGTCGATGCCCCAAACCAAGAAAACAAACATGGTCAAAAAACATGTTGCTTGGAATGCGAAACGTAGAACGGCGGGTTTGATGTAATCAGTAGAAATGATCCACATACCAATCCAGGCATGTGCCACAACACTAATTAACGTCAGCAGTGTAAATATACGAACACCCGTACATTCAAAGAACTCTTTCCACTGGCCGTAATCCAAACCAGGTGTCGACAGGATGTAACCAACTATAAATACCGTATAAACGGCCATTACAACTGCGGTAAAACGCTGAATCAGCCAGTCTGATAAACCACTGCGGCTGAAGTTAGTAATACTTACGCCCATACCCAAACCCCTGCTAGAACAATTAGTACAGATGAAATAACAACAACTAAAGACGCAGCAATTTGCGCGCTTTTAAGTTCTTCGCCGATTCCAAGGTCCATAACTAAATGTTTAATACCTGCCACGAAGTGATATGCCAATGCTGACAACAAACCCCATGTGATGAAACTACCAATACCGGTAGTCATTGAATTTTTTATCGCTGCAAAACTTGTCGCTGATTCGAGAGAATCATCTAAAGCGCATAATAAAAATATTGTACCTACAAATAAAATCACACCCGCAACACGATGCGTAATGGAAACTAAAGCAGGAAAAGGAAAACTGAACTTGGATAAATCCAAATTAACGGGTCTTTTTTGATTCACGGTTATCTACACTCTCTATACGCTCCATTATGAAGCGAGCTTATGTGGGCAAGCACGAATGTTGTGCATTTCACGCCAAAATACTCAATAAAAATGGCAACTTACGAGCTTTTTTTCGTGTCATCCAATCGCGGCGAATTATAGACTTAAGGCTGGTTAATTTCAAACAAACGCCTATCCTTAATGTCATCATCCTTTAGCTTTACGCCAACTGCTTTAATAATAGATCAAACTTTAAACAACATGAGAAAACTTACGTGGCGATGTTTGGTCAAAAATTGACATTCGCTATTTTGGCTCTATAGTTGGCCGTCTTTGCAACGGTCCAAAGTCCTACCGGGCTCAAGATTTTAAGGGTTATATCCTAACCCCTGTAACAGACACAGCAGAACAGGAGGCCATTAATGGCTGACAAAAAAGCAATACTTAAGATCGATGGCGTTGATGAAGCCCTAGAGCTTCCAATATATGAAGGCACTATTGGCCCGGACGTAATCGATGTCCGCAGCCTAACGCCTAAAGGCGTTTTCACATTTGACCCTGGATTCGTATCCACTGCATCTTGTGAATCAAAAATCACCTACATCGATGGCGGCAAAGGTGTTTTATTACACCGCGGCTACCCTATCGAGCAATTGGCTGCGAAATCTGACTTCCTTGAAGTTTCTTTCCTACTATTGCACGGCGAACTACCGACTCCTGAAGAGAAAGAAGAGTTTGTAAGTACTATTGGTAAACATACAATGGTAAACGAGCAGCTTGCTGAGTTCTTCAATGGCTTCCGTCGTGACGCTCACCCAATGGCTCTTATGTGTGGTGTAGTAGGCGCACTTTCTGCGTTTTACCATGACTCTTTAGACATCACTAACGCTGACCACCGTGAAATTTGCGCTCATCGCCTGATCGCCAAAATGCCAACCCTTGCTGCTATGGTTTACAAGTACAGCATCGGCCAGCCATTCATGTACCCACGCAATGATTTATCATACTCTGAAAACTTCCTACACATGATGTTCAACACTCCATGTGAAGAAAAAGAAATCAGCCCTGTATTAGCCAATGCTATGGATAAGGTTTTCCTATTGCATGCTGATCATGAGCAAAACGCCTCTACTTCTACAGTACGCATGGCCGGCTCTTCTGGCGCCAACCCATTTGCATGTATCGCATCTGGAATCGCAGCACTTTGGGGGCCTGCACACGGTGGTGCAAACGAAGCCGTACTTAAAATGCTTACTGAGATCGGCGATGAATCTCGCATCGAAGAGTTCATGGCAAAAGCGAAAGACAAGAGTGACCCTTTCCGCTTAATGGGCTTTGGTCATCGCGTTTACAAGAGCTACGATCCACGCGCCGTTGTTATGAAGCAATGCTGTGATGAAGTATTGGAAGAACTTGGCTTACAAGACGACCCATTACTTAAGATGGCTATGAAGCTTGAAAAAATCGCCCTTGAAGACGAATATTTCAAAGCACGCGGCCTGTATCCAAACGTAGATTTCTACTCGGGTATCATCCTTAAAGCGATTGGCATTCCTACTGAGCTATTTACGGTTATCTTTGCTACCGGCCGTACGCCTGGCTGGATCGCTCATTGGAACGAAATGATTGGCGGCGAATACCGCATCGCCCGTCCACGTCAGCTTTACACTGGCCACGCTAAGCGTGATTACCCAGCCTAAAAAGCAGACTTAAGTACTTAACAAAAAGCCCCGATTAATAACCTATTAATCGGGGCTTTTTTATGGACGACGATAGGCTTGACTTTTATTTGTTCAGAACCATATGAGTGTGATTTATTAGAGCAAAGCCGAATGCAATTACCCCAGGCCAACAAATAAGACGCTCCTTACCACGTTACTTTACCGAAAAGTCTGCCAGTAGCTTACCCACCGATTTTTTAGGCGCCCGACTAACCTTCTCAATAAAACTAAAAGGCGCATCCCAGCACTGATAACGCTCACCCATGTCGTCCAGCATAGCCAACCACAATTTAGCCGTCATTTGAGCATCCGCTAGAGCACGGTGAAACACACCTTCATGCTTAATATTTCGGTAATCCACCAATGTACCCAATTTATGATTGGGTGCTTCTTGATAAATTCGTCTAGCCAGCAACATCGAACACGCAAATTTACCGGCATAGCCCACTTTTATCTGCTTAAATTCGGCATCTAAAAAACGTTTATCGAATGATGCATTATGTGCCACCATATTTGCGCCACCTAAAAACTGATGAAAATCAGTCATGACCTCTTTACAACTGGGTGCGGTGTTTAACATGGCGTTATCAATTCCGGTAAAATTTTCTATAAACCCATTAATACGAAACCCTGGGTTCATTAAACTTTGGAATTCATCCACGATCACACCATCCTGCATTTTAACCGCGCCAATTTCTATTGCTCTATCACCATAATCTGGCGACATGCCGGAGGTTTCAAAATCCAAAACAACCACTGTATTTGCTTGCATAACCGCTCTATCTTTCCTAAAACAAGTGCATAAAACACAACATTAAAAATAAAATTGTAATTTTTTAACTAATCGACAAAAATTTAATTTATTTCATCATAAAAACAACGGCTACACCGTGAACAGGTTTTAAGCTTTCATTTCCATAACAATGAGGCAAATGACCTAAAAAATAAATAAGATTACCTGCTTGCACCTCAAATTTCTCCCCCTGCACCTCTAACGTCGCACACCCTTCCAAACATAAAAACAATTCATGACTTCCTTCTGGATGGGGCACTCCCTTGGTATAACAACCCGGCATCATACTGACATCATTGATATGTAAATTAGAGGTACTAATAGGACTTGTACGAGTGCTAGTAAATTTTCCGTCATCCTGATGAGAAACCGGCATGTCTTTTCGCTCAACCTGAGTCACGTTAATGGAATGTCGGCGAGTAATTAAATCATCTACCGATACACCCAAGCATTGAGCCACTTTCACCACCACTGTAATACTAGGATTACTGCCTGCACTTTCCATGTTGGCAAGCGTTGCACGAGGAATACCCGCCATATTAGCCAACTCAGTTTGTGTTAATTTATGCTGCGCGCGTAAACGCTTAATGCCTTCACTGATAGGATTTGACACACAAAACACCTGTATAAAATTCAAACAATCTTCGCGCATTACCCACATATCAGCAGATCATTTACGCCATTTCTAATATTAAAACATATATCTAATATTACGCCACCTTTAGACAACTTACGCTAGACATCGCCCATATATTATTTACAATCGCCAAATATTGTCAGCTCGACAATTTTTATAGTTTGATGGAGATTTATCATGAACGTAGACCAGCACCTTAAAGTAGCTCAGTGGCACATGGAACAGGCGCGTTTACACGCCACTACAGAGCACGCTTGTGGCTGCCCTCCTAACCCACACGATCAAAAAGCGATCGATGCGGTTGAAGCCGGTAGCATCGAAGAAGAAGTTAGCTGCGACATCGCTTAATAAAGTTTTATTACTTTATTAACAAAAAAAACCTGATTCACGCAAGTGCATCAGGTTTTTTTATGGCCATGGATGGCCGGTATCTTGAAATGCAGGAGCAATTTTCAATGGTATGGCCATGGATCTAAGCACCCATCCTAATTTAGGAGTCTGTTTTCACATCAAGCATGCGCCGCCACATTAAATACCAGCTTATCCCCCTCTACATCCGCAACAATGGCATCGCCGCTTTTAAAACGTTGCGACAAAATATCTTGCGCCAAACTGTTTTCAATATAACGCTGAATACTGCGCTTTAATGGCCGCGCACCATAAACGGGATCATATCCCACTTCAACTAAAAGGTTCATAGCCTCTTCACTGAGCTCTAAGGTTAATTCACGCTCTTCCAAGCGTTTACGCAATTGATCCAACTGAATGTCGGCAATGCCGCGGATTTGAGATTTTTGTAGCGGATGAAAAACCACCACTTCGTCAATACGGTTAATAAATTCAGGTCGAAAATGCCCACCGACTATTTCCATCACCGCCGACTTCATACTCTCGTACTGACTTTCGCTTTGCTCTTGCTCGGCACCACTGTTCTGCGCCATGGTTTGAATCACGTCACTTCCTAAATTTGAAGTCATGACCAATACGGTATTTTTAAAGTCTACCGTGCGCCCCTGACCGTCCGTTAACTGACCATCGTCAAGGACCTGTAAGAGGATATTAAAGACATCAGGATGGGCTTTTTCTACTTCATCCAATAAAATCACACTGTAAGGCCGACGCCTAATATGCTCCGTTAAGTAACCACCCTCTTCATAACCCACATAACCAGGAGGCGCTCCAATTAAACGCGCCACACTGTGTTTTTCCATAAATTCTGACATATCTATGCGCACCATCGATTCACTAGAATCAAACATGAAGTTTGCCAGTGCCTTACACAATTCTGTTTTACCGACACCAGTAGGCCCCAAAAATAGGAAGCTACCATTAGGGCGCTTGGGATCCGACAAACCCGCACGGGAACGCCTTACCGCATTACTTACCGCCACAATCGCATCATGCTGACCTACTACCTGAGCATGTAGCTTTTCTTCCATATTAAGTAACTTATCACGCTCACCTTCCAGCATTTTAGTGACCGGCACTCCTGTCCACTTTGAAACTACCTCTGCTATTTCGTCTTCGGTCACTCGGTTTCTTAGTAACTTGAAATCATTGTCCTCTTTAGTGGCATGCTCTGCGGCTAAAATTTGTTTCTCAAGGTCTGGAATAATGCCATATTGCAATTCAGACATGCGTTGTAAATCACCGGCTCGTCTTGCCTGCTCCATCTCCACCTTGGCCTCCTCAAGTTTTTCTTTCGCTTGAGTGCTGCCCTCTAATATCATTTTTTCATTATTCCAAATGGCTTCTAGATCCACGTATTCGTGGCCTAAAATATTAATTTCGGAATTAATTTCAGTGAGGCGTTTTTTAGATGCTGCGTCTTGTTCTTTATTGAGTGCTTCTCGCTCAATTTTTAATTGAATTAAGCGACGCTCTAGTCGATCCATCTCTTGGGGTTTACTGTCAATTTCCATCCGAATAATAGAAGCCGCTTCATCTATTAGATCGATTGCCTTATCGGGTAACTGGCGGTCGGTAATGTAGCGACTAGACAATTTAGCGGCAGCAATAATGGCCGCATCTAAAATTTGCACGCCATGATGTACCTCATAACGCTCTTTAAGGCCGCGTAAAATTGCAATGGTGGCCTCTTCATCAGGTTCCTCTACCAATACTCTTTGAAAGCGGCGCTCTAATGCTGCATCTTTTTCAATATATTCACGATATTCATCTAGTGTGGTGGCACCAACACAATGTAATTCACCGCGCGACAATGCCGGTTTAAGCATATTGCCCGCATCCAGTGCACCATCTGATTTCCCTGCACCCACCATGGTATGGATTTCATCGATGAACAAGATGATATTACCTTCTTGTTTTTTCACTTCTTTTAAAACATTTTTTAAGCGCTCTTCAAAATCACCACGAAATTTAGCGCCCGCCAATAAAGAACCCATATCTAAAGATAGAATTTGCTTGTCACGTAACCCTTCAGGTACCTCACCGTTAACGATGCGCTGCGCTAAACCTTCAATAATGGCGGTTTTACCCACGCCAGGCGCACCTATTAGTATCGGATTATTTTTTGTACGACGCTGCAAAACCTGAATGGTGCGTCGAATCTCATCATCACGGCCAATCACCGGATCTAACTTACCCGCTGCTGCAAGCTCGGTTAAATCAACTGTAAACTTACTTAATGCCTGCCGGTTATCTTCAGCATTGGGATCATCAACACTTTCACCTTCGCGTACGGTTTCGATAGCGCGTTCAACACTCTCTTTATTCAGTGAAAACTGAGCCAATACCTTTCCGGTCTCGCCTTTATCTTCTAGAGCGGCCAACAGTACTAATTCACTTGAAATGTATTGATCCCCCCGCTTTTGTGCCAAGCGGTCGGTAATATTCAAAATGCGCCCTAGCTCAGACGTCACACTGATATTTCCATCTGCCACATTTACTGTGGGCAGAGATTTTAGGCGCTCACTTAGCTGGCCTTTAAAGGCATTTACCGCCACGCCAAGCCCTTGCAACAAAGGACGAATGCCACCCGGTGCCTGATCAACCAACGACAGCATTAAATGTAAGGTATCTATTTGGTTATGATCATTACCCAAAGCCAATGATTGAGCATCTGATAACCCTTGCTGCAGTGAACTTGTAAATTTTTCCATTCGCATAATCATGCACCTTTACTGTATCTAACTCTTTGATGGTGGCAATGCTTGAGTTTTCAAGCGTGCTCTATTGAGCTACATCAACCTATACATCTCTATGTCATAATAGCTTGAATTAACAGTTCCCAAGCAGTAACAGGTTTATATGCCAAATAAAGTTTTACAAGGCGCATTGTTCATCCTCTTGGGTGAAGCCTTGCTGGCCATAATGGGTGCCATTATTAAGCACCTTAGTGACGAATTAAGTACCGAAGTCATTGTGTTTTATCGCAACTTGTTTGGCCTAATTATGTTGCTACCCATCGTTTACCACCACGGTAGCGGTATTTTAAAAACCCACAAAATACACTTACACCTATTGCGCGCCACCGTAGGTCTGTCGGCCATGTATGGTTTTTTCTACGTGTTAGCCAATATGCCTTTAGCCGAGGCCTTTTTGGTAAAACTTACTAGCCCATTGTTCATGCCTATATTAGCCGCTTTGTGGTTAGGAGAAGTCATTAAAAGGCGTACATTTTGGGCCATTGGCATTGGCTTTTTAGGCGTAATTTTCATCTTGCGCCCAGGCACAGATACCTTTGCCCCTATTGCGCTTATTGGTATTGGCGCGGCGGTATTGGCCAGTGCCGCAAAAGTGACCATTCGTAAAATGGGCAGTACCGAACCAAGCGTGCGCATTGTGTTTTATTTTGGTGTCATCAGTAGTTTATTATCTGCAATCCCTTTATTTTGGACGTGGCAATGGCCTCAGCTTCATCACTGGCCATGGATTGCACTAATGGGATTAGTGGGCACACTAGGACAATTATCATTAACCCGCGCCTATAGCATCGCCAACCCTGGGCAAATTGGACCTTATGTCTATAGTTCAGTGATATACGGAGCCACATTAGGCTGGGTTATATGGGGTGAAAGTCTGTTGATGACGACTATTATTGGCAGTAGCTTAATTATATTTGCCGGTGTTTGGAATTTAAGACCCATAGCTAAAAAGACAGCCCTTAAGGATTAACATGCACACATTAAAAACCCGTATCGCCTTCGCGTTAGGCATGTCATTTTTCATGGCCTTTATTATGTCAGCCGTTTTAGTGGCACTTAATACCGGTATTAGCGGTGATTTTTTTGCGCGCTGGTTTAAAAGTTTTTGTGTTGCCTTCCCTATCGCCTTTCCGGCAGCATTCTTTGTGGCCCCCATGGTGAATAAAATTGTGACAAAGCTTTTCCCTAACGGCTAAACACACGTTACTGAATTTGTTGGAGAGTAATATGAGCACACAAAAAACTGAGTTTTTAAAGACCTACGGCACAACAGAAAACTTAAGTATTTTATGGGGGGACATGGATGCCTTTGGCCATATCAATAACACCGTTTACTTTCGGTATTTTGAAGTGGTGCGCATGAAGTACTTTGAACAAACTGGGGTAAATACCCACCATATTGCCACTCAGGTGGGCCCCATTCTTGCCAATACTCAATGCCAGTTCAGAGCACCTTTAACGTACCCTGATCAGATTACCATTGGCACACGCATTAAAGATATTGCAGGTATTAAAGAGGGTGAAAAACGTTTTACTATGGAATATGCGGTATTTAGTGAACAGCAGGACTGTGTGGCCGCAAAAGGTGAAGGCACTATTGTGTATTATGATTATAAACTGGGTAAGAGCTGCCCCATTCCTGCGGCCATACTTGATACCTTTAACAGCATATAAAGAGCAATCAATAGAAATGAAGAGGTCACTTTAACTAAATCTACATAAAAAAAGCGCCCGAAGGCGCTTTTTTTATGTAGAAATCATTTTAATGATTAGCTACTCACTTACTTACCCAAGTAGTCCCTTCACGGCTATCTTGAAGCTCAATACCTTGCACATCCAAATCCATACGGATTTTATCGGCTAGGGCAAAGTCTTTGTCTTTTTTAGCCTGTTTTCGTTGCTCGATCATGCCCTGAATATAGGCTTCATCTAACTTCACGCCTTGTTTAAAGTAATCATTAGCGTCCGTCTGCAAACAGCCCAATACATCCGCCAGCACTTTTAATAATGCACCCA
>JAPYOO010000249.1 GCA_029938135.1 Bermanella sp.
AAAATACCAAGGTGCCTCACTTAACCCTAATAATTCACGGCGAATCAAATCAAGCGCGGCGCTGGCCACATATTCTTGGAAGTAGCTTCGAGGTCCGGGGTAAAATAATTTTTGGCTCTTAATATTATTTTTTTCTCCCCAAGCCAACCAAACGGTGCCCACGGGTTTCTCTTCACTGCCACCACCTGGCCCTGCAATACCCGACACCGCAACGGCCAAATTGGCATTTGTGATATTAAGTGCACCGCGAGCCATTTCCTTAACCACGCATTCACTAACCGCGCCTTCATTTTGCAGGCTCTTGGCACTCACGCTTAGCACTTTGGTTTTTATCGCATTTGAATAGGTTACAAAACCGCCCTCAAAAACCTGCGAGGCACCCGCCACCGAGGTAATCTTGGCGGCAACGAGTCCACCGGTGCACGATTCAGCCAGCGTTAATTGTTTTTGTTGCTGCTGTAGTAACGACACAACTAGCTGTGGCAACTGAGTATCCCCTTCTCCTAAAATATGCGCGCCAAATAGCAACCTGAGTTTATTCACCCATACATCTAACTGATTAATGGCCGCTGCATCATGTGCGGTAAGCTTTACTTCTATTTGGGGAAAAGCGGCCCTAAATCCCAATTCAATTTCTTTTGGCCAATCAGGTAACGCGTCATTGATAGTGCGCTGCAACGTCGATTCACCAATACCAAAGAGCTGTAATCTTTTTACTTGAGTGACGCTATCTGGATTCATAGTTTTAAGAATGGGCAAAATAGATTCTTGCAACATGCTTTTAGCCTCGCTGGGCACTCCTGGAGTGGCCAAGATCAAGCAATCGTTATGGGTATATGAAAAACCCGGAGCACTGCCAATGGGATTATCAACAATAGCGATGCCCTGTGGCAATAACGCTTGTTTTTTGTTGGGCTCGTTTAGCTCATAACCACGTTTACTGCACCAAACTGCCAATTGCTCCATGGCTTGCTGATTAACGACCAACGGCTGGTTTACCACCTGCGCCAACGCTTCAGCCGTTTTATCATCCACAGTGGGCCCCAAACCGCCGTTTATAATCAATACATCCGCTTGTTGTGACAGACTTTCAATTTCTTGAATCAACAACTCAAGGTTGTCTCCTACCGTTACTTTACGAGTGAGCACTAAACCCTGCGTTTTAAGAATATCGGCCATCATGCAGGAGTTGCTGTCTATTACATCCCCGCTCATTAATTCATCGCCGGTGAGTAATAGCTGGATATTTAAATTTTTCATGGCGGTCTCTTTGTGTCGAGGGTTAACAGGTTTTAAATATACCCCAACTTTGGCTTTAAAGTGATAACAATCATGGGGTTTTAATGGTCAGCTAAAGTGCCGTTAAAAGTGGTAGGAGCTGGCTAATAGACAGGTGCATCATAATCCCATTAAAAAAGCCGCCAGCGTTATTTTTACGCTCGCGGCTTTTTCACTTTGAAATTACTCAATGAGAGTAACCAATATTATCAGGCTTTACTTAACCGCTGCATTCGATTGCATAGTATTATCTAATTGATTGCTGTTATCTTCTGAGGCATCCACTGGCGTCGTAATAACTCCCTTATCAAATTTCATCAACAATGCTGGCAGCAATAAAAAGTCAAATATCAAGGCGATGCTGATAGTAGCACTGATCATGATGCCCATCTTGGCATTCACCGTGAAGTCGGATAGTAGTAATACCGAAAAGCCGGCCACCAATACTGCCGTGGTTATGACCAAGGGTTTAGCCACCGTTTGAAAAGCGTAACGTACTGCGTCTTCCGGGGTTTTATTCAAGAGCTTACGAGCACGCATGTATTTACTGAAAAAATGCACAGTGTCATCCACCACAATCCCCAAGGTTAAACTGAATACCACGGCCACACCCAAATCTACCTCACCCACAATCACGCCCCATACACCAAATGCCATCATGGCGGGGAAGGCATTTGGCAGCAAGCTTAACAATCCATATTTAAACGAGCGCAATGCAATGATCAGCGTTAAGGTAATTAATATAATGGCGATGGCCGAACCGGCTAACATGGACTCAATGTTGGTTTTGCCCACATGGGCAAACATGATCGAGATACTAGCACCGGTAGCCGCCAACTCAGGTTCGTTATCTGCAAACCACTGCTGGGCACGTTCATCAACGCCTATGATGCCTTTGGCTTTTTGATCTTTTAAAATCACGGTAATCAAGGTAGAACGCTTTTCAAAATCGATGATGTTGTTCATATCCAGTCCATAGGGTAAGGACAACTCGTACATCAGCTGATACTGGGCGGCCAGTTCACGGCTTTCGGGAATTTTGTAAAAAGCTTGATCATCGGCGTGCATGTTTTTATTTAAACGTTTAAGAGTGTCGGTATAGGAACCCACATACACCACTTCCGGCTGACTTATGTACCAA
Organism: Bermanella sp.; assembly: GCA_029938135.1. Taxonomy (GTDB): domain Bacteria; phylum Pseudomonadota; class Gammaproteobacteria; order Pseudomonadales; family Oceanobacteraceae; genus Bermanella. Next base: position 2,420 of record JAPYOO010000249.1, read on the forward strand.
TCACTGAAGGCTTCTACCTTTTTCAAAAACTCAGGGTCGTTTACTCCACCCGCCTCACCACTATCTAAGGAGTAATTAATCACATCGAAGCCACTGAGGTTCTCCTGCATAAATTCAGAGGCCTGACGGAACTCAGTGCTTTCGTCAAAGTAAGCCATGGTATTGTCATTTAATTCATTTAACGATGCTAGGCTCGTCATGCCCACAGCCACCAGCAACACGCCCCACAATAATGGACGGCGCTTATTAATAGTGAACTCCGCCACCTTAGCAGACCAGGCTTGTTTGCTCTCGTCGGCCGCTTTGGCCTTCATGGGAAACCAAATAGAGAGAGTAGGCAAGATAGTCACGCTTAAAAAGAACGCCGCCATCACCCCAAAGGCCGCAATATTACCCAGCTCTTGAAACGGCGGTACTTCACTGGTATTCATGGCCAAAAAGCCAATGGCGGTGGTGAGACTGGTTAAAAATACCGGCGCTAGATTAATCTTCATGGCTTCGGTCATGGCCGATTTTTTATCTTTACCCAATGACAAATGGTGCAGGTAACTGGCCAGCAAGTGCACACAATCACATACCGCTAAGGTTAATATGATAATGGGCGCCATAACGTTTACTTGGTTTAAATCGTAACCTACCCAGCCCATGAAACCCTGACTGATGACCACACCCACAATAATAACCACTGTGGTCACCATGGCCGACCAGAATGAGCGCAGTAACAACAGCAACATAATAATGATGAGTAAAAACAAACCTGGGAACAGGTGGCTAGAATCGTATTCCGCCGACTCGTTAAAAGCGGTATTAACGATCGTTAAACCCTGCAGGTGAATCTTGATATTTGGGTTTTCTTGCTGGATTTGTTCTCTTAAGGCGCGGGCCGCATCTACTAGCTCTATGGTGGCCAGGCCTTGCGCGTTACTTTCTTCTGGCAAGGTAAGGGAAATATTCACCGCGGTCACATGATTACGGTCGGACAACAGGCGATGTACTAGGGCAATTTCGTTTTCGGCAACCCCTTTAATTTCGGCTATTTGCGGCGCGCTTAGCTGCAATGCATCTTCTACTAGGTCGGCCACCAGCAGGTCATCGTCCACAACCTTGGTATGCTGAAAGTTAGTAAGGGAGTCCACTCGGGTAGAGTATGGCAACAACCAAGATTCACGGGTTAAAGTTTCCACGCTGTCTAAGGTGGCATTGCTAAATACTTGCTTATCTAGCGGTTCCACCACAAACATCAGGTTATCGGTTTTAGTGTAGGTATCTTGAATCTGTTCATGAGCCAGCAACTGCACATTGTCGTCTTTAAAGAAAATTTTGTAGCTGCTGTTAAATTTCAGCTGAGCTAGGCCAAAGCCCATGGCAACAATGAGCACCATGGAAATGGCACTGAGTAATAAACGGCGTTCCACCAGCCACGTGGCTATGCGATCATTCATGGGCTTATCCTGAGTTTAATTTTATTATATTTGGCAAGGACACTACTTGATAATGGGTATATTTTCCATGGTTTAGCAGGCCGATTATAAGCACGCTAGTTCCAGATATATACTGTAGAAAGACTACAAAATAGCTTTTGTTTTTATTGACTAGGAGGGGGGATTTATAAATCTAAGCTACTGGCCTGACACCAGTAAAAGGTGGGCTAGCCCGTAGGCCAACCCAGGTCACCGGCAATCAATGCCGGCGCGGTGAAGCGTTAAGCCATTTTATCTAATACGCCAGCAAGGGTTTTTACTGTACGCTCTATGTTGTGCAGTTTATCTAAACCAAACAAACCTAAGCGGAACGTTTTAAAGTCGGCGGGTTCGTCACACATTAACGGTACACCGGCTGCAGCCTGCATGCCAAGTGCCGCAAATTTACTGCCGTTTTGCATACCGCTATCGGTGGTGTAGCTCACCACAACACCTGGCGCTTTAAAACCTTCGGCCGCGACACTTTTAATGCCACGGCTTTCTAGTAACTCACGTACTTGCTTGCCCAACTCAATTTGCTCGGCTTTCACTTTGTCAAAACCGTATGCTTTGGTTTCAAACATGGCATCACGAAATTTGGTTAAAGCATCGGTTGGCATAGTGGCGTGATACGCATGGCCGCCATTTTCGTAGGCTTGCATAATTTGGTGCCACTTTTTCAAGTCACACGCAAAGCTATTACTGGTGGTGGTTTCTAATAATGCCAAGGCATCTTTATTTAACATTACTAGCGCCGCACAAGGTGATGCACTCCAACCCTTTTGTGGGGCAGAGATTAAAATATCTACGCCAGTCTCTTGCATGTCTACCCAAACGGTACCGGACGCGATGCAATCCAATACAAACAAACCGCCTACAGAATGAACAGCATCGCTTACGGCCTTAATATACTCGTCTGGCAAGATCATGCCTGAAGCTGTTTCTACATGGGGAGCAAATACAAAGTCAGGCTTTTCACG